>NZ_BJCE01000347.1:0-4087 GCF_005402885.1 Sphaerospermopsis reniformis | reverse complement strand
ACCCCTAGCGCGTTTTGGGTACATATGTATATAATTGGTAATATTTTTCATCTTTGGTAGAACCACGGTATATTTTCCATTTACCGTTCTACCATTTTTCCGTTATATATTTCGGACAGGTCTAATTAGAGAAACGCGCTCAAATTTTAGCAGAAAGAGCAGAGAAAAAATTAACTGAAAGGGGTAAAAAAGAAGCTGGGGAAATGAAAAAGATTTTAGCAGAACAAAAAGAACGTATTACCCAAAAACAGGAAGAAACCACCAAAATACAATTATCATTATTTCCCGCAGATGAACAAAAACAAATAGACGCAGATCGTCGTTATTGGGTGAAAAGGTTGGAAAAATTAGAGATGGAATTAATTACTGAACCGGAGAGAATTGAAAGAACTTATCAAGTGAAAGCGGTACGAGTTGAACCTGTAGGTTTAATTTATTTATGGCCTATTTCTGGGTAATTGGGGACTGGGGATATAATTATTTTATTATGATTTTATTATGATTTTATTTTGTCTGAATCAGGATAACCAGGATTTAAGGATGTACGGGATGTTGTTTGATGATTGTGGTTTTTATTGATGATTTATTTTGTCTGAATCAGGACAACCAGGATTTAAGGATGTACAGGATGTTGTTTAGAGATTGTGGTTTTTATTGATGATTTATTTTGTCTGAATCAGGATAACCAGGATTTAAGGATGTACAGGATGTTGTTTAGAGATTGTGGTTTTTATTGATGATTTATTTTGTCTGAATCAGGATTTTTAGGATTTGAGGATGTACGGGATGTTGTTTAGAGATTGTGGTTTTTATTGATGATTTATTTTGTCTGAATCAGGATTTTTAGGATTTGAGGATGTACGGGATGTTGTTTAGAGATTGTGGTTTTTATTGATGATTTATTTTGTCTGAATCAGGATTTTTAGGATTTGAGGATGTACGGGATGTTGTTTATAAATTATCAAAATAATATAAAATCATCAAGAATACAAAAAAGATATAATCTTATAAAATTATAAAAATCCCATCCTGATAGCGAAGCGTGACGTTAGTCATAAATCCTTAAATCCTGGACATCCTGATTCAGACAAAAAATGATAATCTTTAAAAATCCCATCCTGCACATCCTTAAATCTTGGACATCCTGATTCAGACAAAAAATGATAATCTTTAAAAATCCCATCCTGCACATCCTTAAATCCTGGACATCCTGATTCAGACAAAAAATGATAATCTTAAAAAAACAATCCTGTACATCCTTAAATCCTGGACATCCTGATTCAGACAAAAAATGATAATCTTAAAAAAACAATCCTGCACATCCTTAAATCTTGGACATCCTGATTCAGACAAAAAATGATAATCTTAAAAAAACAATCCTGCACATCCTTAAATCTTGGACATCCTGATTCAGACAAAAAATGATAATCTTAAAAAAACAATCCTGCACATCCTCAAATCCTGGACATCCTGATTCAGACAAAAGCAGATCCCCCCTAACCCCCCTTAATAAGGGGGGAAATAGAATTAAAGTCCCCCTTTTCAAGGGGGATTTAGAGGGATCTAAAATTTTTGATACATCATGAGGGACTTTTCAAACATCCTCTTAGAGCGAGAATACGCCATAGGCTCTGGCAGAATGGATATATGTCTGCGTTATGGCGATGTAGTCTTAGGGATGGAATTAAAGGTATGGAAACAGGGTAAACCCGACCCCTTACCCCAAGGATTGGTACAATTAGATAAATATTTATCAGGATTAAATTTAGATACAGGTTGGTTAGTCATATTTGACCGTCGCCCTGACTTACCCCCCATCAGCGATCGCACTACCACGGAAATAGCTATGAGTCCCCAAGGGAGAAATATTACAGTCATTCGGGGGTAGGTTTGGATTTTTTGATGGTCAACGGTTCGACTCCGCTCACCGACCACGGTTCGACTCCGCTCACCGACCACGGTTCGACTCCGCTCACCGACCACGGTTCGACTCCGCTCACCGACCACGGTTCGACTCCGCTCACTGACCACGGTTCGACTCCGCTCACTGACCACGGTTCGACTCCGCTCACCGACCACAGTCAACGGTCAACAATCATAGAAGTTATAATCAAATCAACCTTACTTAAACTTTTATGACTAAATGGTTTAACACCGCAGGCCCTTGTCAACCGGATATCCACTATACCCTACCCACCACCGAACGGTTACCAGAGTTAAAACGCCTGATTGAACAGCGCAATTACTTTGTCATCCATGCACCCAGACAAACAGGTAAAACCACTGCCATGCTTACCCTAGCACAGGAATTAACAGCTAGTGGTAAATATACCGCCGTCATGGTATCCGCAGAAGTAGGCTCTGCTTTTCCCGATCAGCCAGAAGTAGCAGAAAGAAGGATTTTAGATGCTTGGCAAGATGCTATTGACTGTTGGCTACCAACAGAATTACAACCACCTTTCTTAACTAATGGTAATCCACCTCAACGTATTGGCTCTTTTCTCAAATCCTGGGCGGAAACTTCTCAGCGCCCCTTGGTGGTGTTTATTGATGAAATTGACTCTCTGCAAAATCAAACTTTAATTACTGTTTTAAGACAGTTAAGGGACGGTTTCCCCCGTCGTCCCCAGAGTTTCCCTCAATGTGTGGCTTTAATTGGGATGCGGGATGTACGTGATTATAAGGTAGCTGCCGGTGGTAGTGATAGGTTAAATACCTCTAGCCCCTTTAATATCAAGGTGGAATCTATAACTTTAAGTAATTTTACTTTAGAAGATGTTAATACATTATACAAACAACACACTCAAGGCACAGGGCAAATATTTACCCCCGAAGCCATTCACCACGCCTACTATTTAACCCAGGGTCAACCTTGGTTAGTTAATGCGATCGCCCGTCAAGTTACAGAATACTTAGCAGAAGATGTAAATATTCCCATCACGATAGATTTAATTAATCAAGCTAAAGATATCTTAATTCAAAGGCAAGACACCCATTTAGATAGTTTAGCAGAGCGACTGCGGGAAGATAGGGTAAAAGCCATTATAGAACCTATTTTATCTGGGGAAGAATTACCCAACACACCGGAAGACGATCGCCGTTATTTGTTAGATTTAGGTTTAGTGATTCGCAGTCAAGAAGGTGGGTTAAAGGTAGCTAACCCCATTTATCAAGAAGTCATCCCCAAGGTGTTATCCCAGGGTACTCAAGATAGTTTACCGATGATTCAACCTAGTTGGTTAACACCTACAGGGGAATTAAACCCCCAAATTCTATTAGAAACTTTTTTAGACTTTTGGCGACAACATGGAGAACCATTATTCAAAAGCACTCCCTACCCAGAAATAGCCCCCCACTTAGTATTAATGGCATTTTTACACCGTGTGGTTAATGGTGGTGGGAGCTTAGAGCGAGAATACGCCATAGGCTCTGGCAGAATGGATATATGTCTGCGTTATGGGGATGTAGTCTTAGGGATGGAATTAAAGGTATGGAAACAGGGTAAACCCGACCCCTTACCCCAAGGATTGGTACAATTAGATAAATATTTATCAGGATTAAATTTAGAGACAGGATGGTTAGTCATATTTGACCGTCGCCCCGACTTACCCCCCATCAGCGATCGCACTACCACGGAAATAGCTATGAGTCCCCAAGGGAGAAATATTACAGTCATTCGGGGGTAGGTTTGGATTTTTTGATGGTCAACGGTTCGACTCCCCTCGCCGACCACGGTTCGACTCCCCTCACCGACCACGGTTCGACTCCGCTCACCGACCACGGTCAACACCATGATCATTAACGCCCCCGCCAAATCTTGATGGTCTTATCCGAACTCCCAGAAGCTAAGGTTTTACCATCGGGGCTGAAGGCTACTGAAATAACCAAATTTGAATGTCCGGTGAGGGTGGCGATTGACTGACCCGTGGCGACATCCCACAGTTTGATGGTCTTATCCCAACTCCCAGAAGCTAAGGTTTTACCATCGGGGCTGAAGGCTACTGAATTAACGTTATCTGAATGTCCGGTGAGGGTGGCGATTAACTTCCCCGTGGCGACATCCCACAGTTTGATGGTTCTATCCCCA
>NZ_BJCE01000346.1:0-4126 GCF_005402885.1 Sphaerospermopsis reniformis | reverse complement strand
TTGAAATCCCAAAAAATGCACACTTTTTCCGGTATACCCTTCAAAACCCTTGCACTAATTTCTGTGTTTATCAGCCTCTAACCTTTGATATATCAAGGTTTTAGGTTTATTCAGCAAACCCTATATAAACACCTTTAGTTATGGATGCTTCTACATCAAAAATTATTGCTTGTCGTCTTTGCCATTCTTGAACTACATCATTTGCCGTTGAAGTTAGCGGGTCAAGATTGCTATTAATTCCAGTTAAAATTATTAATTTCTGTTCATAATCTTGGGCATTATTAGCTTCAACTACAGCAAAACCCTTAGTTTCATTTACTAATTTTAAATAAACATCTATATAACTTTTCATGAAATCCATAGCAATAGCATATAGTGTACTACTACTTTCATCAAGATCGTTAGTATTATCAATATCTAAATCTGAGTTAAATTCTTTTTGCATGAATATGATACTCTCCTAATTTATTTGCACCTGTCCTTTTTTTTAGCAACCAGCGTTCACCCCGTTTTCTCATATTCTCTACATTGATAATTTGAAAACCGTTATCTATCATTAATTGACTCAAGATTTCATGAGTGGGAATATAAACGCCATATAGTGCAGCATCGGAAACAATCAAATGTAAATTACTACTAGATCGCAGTATTCTCTGTAATTCTCTAATTACATTTTGCATTTGGGCAAAATATGGATATATCAATAAATAATAATCTTTTTTACCTGGTCTGATTTTTCTTTCATTAAATAATTCTGCTATGATAGAATCTAAATATTTTAACTTGAATCTTGTTGATAATGTAGAAGAGAAAAAATCTTGATTCCTTTTTAAATCTGTAGGTGCTGTTGTTGTATTCACAATTAAACGACGACGAACTTTTTCTGTAATTTCTCTCCAAGAACCCGCATAACGCCAGAAATATAATTCCATCCTGGTCATTTCTGCAAAATCAAAGTTATTTAAATAAGGTGGAGAAGTTATACAAAGTGAACAACTTTCATTTTCCACAGATTGCATATTTTCTGAACTGCAAAAATTTAATTTAGCTTGAGAACTGAAAGTATTTTGAGCTTGTAAATATTCAACATCTTCATATATTTGTTTACATATTCTAGAAACAGAATCATCAAAAGAGATGGATTTTTTTAAAGTAGTCGGTGCTTTATAAATACCATCAGTTTGTGCTAAAGAAGTTTGTTCAAGAACCTTGGAAACTATTAACCGAAATAATGATTTATTTTCCTGATCAAGCTGATTTTCTATTTCTAGACAACTTGCTAATAAAGTTAAATTATCTTCTGCAATCAGCTTAGTTAAAAATTTTAAAGCGTCTTCAGTCCATATTTCTTGGAAATTGCCAGTATAAGGTTTAATTGATAATAATAGGTTCTCTAAATACTTGATATTTTCTGTATCTAATATAGGAAATATTTTGGCTTGTGATATGTCATAGAAAAAAGGATGAGCTTCAAATCCTATTGAAGAAACATTTTGCAAATTAGCTTCAACCAGTGTAGTACCTAATCCAGAAAAAGGATCAATGACAACATCTTCACTATTGATGTGTGCAGCTTTTATGCAAAATTTCACAAATTCAGGAGAAAACCCAGCGATAAAATTGTACCATCTATGAATAGAGTATTGATTGGTAAATAGATTAGTACATAAATTTTTACTAGCTTGATTAGCTTCCAAATTAGTGTTTGATATTTTCTGTTTTTCTGGTAAATCAAATAGGTTTAATTGAGACATATAAGCAGCTTTCTTGTATTTTTTGATACTAAATTATCAATTTTCAAGACAGTAATTAGCCAATTATAAAGGCTGATTACTGCCAATTTTCCCCATCTCTACCCATCACCCTTCACATTCAAAGCGTATTCTCTAAACCTCTCCAAATCCGCTTGAATCGTTGACTCTACAGCTTTTCCCAAAAACAAATTATCCATCAACTTACCCAAAAAACCAGGGATAGCATAGGAAATAGTCATCTTCACAATACTACCTCCTCCATGGCGATCGTAAAAACGAATTGCCCCTTGATTGGGTAAACCATCCACAGATTCCCATTGAATAATTTGATGAGAAATTGTTTTAAGAATCCGAGATTTCCAGGTAAATTCTAAACCGCCTGTACTCAATTTCCATAAAGAAATCTCTGGATCATCAGGGGAAATTTTCACCGAATCAATCCATTTCATCCAGTTCGGCATTTGTTCTAAATCAGACCACAACCCCCATACTAATTCTATGGGAGCTTCTACTTCTACCTGTACGCTATGTTCTAACCAGTCAGCCATTGGATTTGTTTGATAATTGATAATTGATAATTGATAATTGATAATTGATAATTGGTGATTGGTAATTCAGAAGAACCTTTACCCAGTCCCCAGTCCCCAGCGATGCACTGAGCTTGTCGAAGTGTCCCCAGTCCCCAATACCTAATTCTTCACACTTTCTAGAATGACTTTTGCTGCACGTCTTCCAGAAATTGTTGCACCTTCCATAGAATCAATATAATCCTGTTGGGTGTAACTTCCTGCTAAGAAAAAGTTAGGAATTGGTGTTTTTTGATCAGGTCTGTAAACATCCATTCCTGGTGCTTCTCTGTATAAAGATTGAGCTAGTTTCACTACACTGTACCAAGTCATGTTTAATTCTCTGGATGAGGGGAATAATTCATAGACTTGTTTTAAAACGTGCTGGGCGATCGCCTCGTTGCTTTCTTTAATAAACGGATCTCCCGGTGTCAATACTAGCTGCAACAATGAACCCTCCCCAGGACGATAATAATCTGCGGGACTAGTTAAAGCCAAATCCGCAAAACAAGAAAAATCAGCATCTGCTGTATATAACAAATTATCCAACCCCGCAGCATGATTTAACTGTTTCCGTTTTTCTGCATCTTGTAGTTCTGTCACCCAACCATCAAACCTTAACTGTACTGTAGCGACTGGAACAGCTTCAAGTTTATAAATGTTATCAAATTCTGACCATTTTCGCCATGCTTGGGGTAAAACTCGCTGAATCCCCGGTACATCACAAGCACAAACATAAGCATCAGCTGTGATTACTTCTTCTTTGTCACCTTGGGCAACTACTATACCTGTTACCTTGGTTTTTGCTTCCCCAAGAACATTAGACTCAGTGAATTGAATTTCCCGCACCTGTCTACGGGTATAGATTTTTGTACCTCTGGCTTCTAAATATTCAATAATTGGTTTATGTAAATATTCGTGGGGTGAACCTTCCAGCATTCGCAAAATAGAAGCTTCGGTTCTCACTGCAAAAAACTGGAAAATTGTCAACATACAACGGGCAGAAATATGATCGCAATCAATAAAGCCCAAAGCATAAGCGATAGGATTCCACATCCGTTTGATGCTGCCTTTACTGCCTCCGTGACTATAGAACCAGTCAGAAAAACTGATTTTGTCTAAATCGCGGATATTTCTCATTGCCCCTTCAAAGTCTACCAAACCCCGGACAATGGGGCTAGTTCCCAGAGCGATCGCATTTTGCAGTTTATCCAGTGCTGAAAGTTGGGAAGTAGTGAAAAATGCCTTTAAGCCATTAAAAGGCGCACCGGTGATAAAACGAAAATCTAAAGCCCCAGTGCGTCCTCCTTTATTGATGAAAGTGTGGGTATGTTCTTTCAGGCGTAAATTGTTCCCTGCTCCCACTTTTTCCATCAACTCAAACAGATTGTAGTAGCAGCCAAAAAAGACGTGCAGCCCCATTTCTATGTGGTTGCCATTACCATCCACCCAACTGCCAACTTTCCCACCGACAAAGGGACGAGATTCAAAGATTTGTACCTCACAACCCGCATCGGCTAAATCTACGGCAGTAGCCAACCCAGCTAATCCTGCTCCTACAATTGCAACACGCATTCCCAAGTTCCTCTATTACTTACGCCAAGCTGCGCTATAAGTTTCTTTACAAATTGTAACTGGGTTGGTGTCAGAATAGGTAATGGGTAATGGAGACTGGGGATTGGTGACTGGGGACTGGGAAGAAAGCAGGGGGAGCAGGGGAGGCAGGGAAGGCAGGGGAGGAAAAGATTTTTACCAATGCCCAATGCCCAATGCCCAATGCCCAATGCCCAATGCCTCATTAAGCAT
>NZ_BJCE01000345.1:0-4148 GCF_005402885.1 Sphaerospermopsis reniformis | reverse complement strand
AAGTGAGAAGGAGTTGAGAGTATGTGTTTGACGGTAAGTGTTTGGGAGTAAGGATTAGAGATTGGTTATTGGAAGTCATGTGTTGTTTATTATGAGTTATGAGTAATAGGTTATTAGTCGGTAATCGTGGCTCAAGACGCAGGTCTCATTGCTAAGTGCTCAGTCATCAGTGCTAATTGCTCAGTCCCCAGTCATCAGTTCTCAGTGACCAGTCATAAAGCACTAGTCCCCAGTCACCAGTCCCCAGTCCCCAGTCCCCAGTCACAAAATTAACCCGATACGGTCTAAAGGCCAGAAGCGAAAGGTAGCACGGCCAATGAGATTTTGCTGAGGTAAAAAGCCCCAGTATCGGGAGTCATTACTATCGTTGCGGTTGTCTCCCATCACGAAAAATTCATCTTCTGGGATTTTTACGGTTGGAAATGGCTGATTTGGTGGTTCGGCAATGTAATCTTCTTGTAAAGGCTGACCGTTGAGGTAAACTTTACCATTCGCTACACTAATTACCTCTCCTGGCCTACCAATAATACGCTTGATAAAGGCTTGGTTTTTGTCATATCCACGACGTTGTAATTCTGGTGGTGTTTGAAAAACGACAATATCGCCTGTTTCGGGAGGATGAAAACGGTAAGATACTTTTTCCACTACTAAGCGATCGCCTATGTGTAAGGTGGGGTACATTGATTCTGATGGTATTAATCGGGGTTCGGCGATAAATGTCCTGATTAGTAATGCTAAAGTTAGTGCGATCGCTATTAAAGTCAGGTTTTCTTGCCAACCACGCCATGTTTTTGCAGATGTGGAAGTTTCTGTAATATTACTTTCTTGCGGCTTCATAGTATTTTGATGATTGTGACTCTCAAGGTATAATTATTAGTAATTTTGGTTCTGTACGAACCCATACCATTGACACTCCCCTGCCTAAAGGCGAGGGGATTCTACATTCGCAGACTCGCCATTAGACGACAGGCTTCGCCGTAATTACTTCTGTCGGACGGATAATTTTTTCACCCCAACGAAAACCACGACGGACTATTTTTGTAATTGTTTGGTCTGGGACATCAGTTCTTTCTTCTCGATCTACTACACGACATAGGTTAAAATCTGGTTCTTGACTTTCTAATTCTATAGGTATAAGTTGACGTTTTCCTAATACGCTGAGAAATTTACGATTAACTGCGGAAACAGAACGGGGTAAGCGTTCAATAAATTCTGGACTGGGGTTAGGGTTATTTTCCAGATAATCTAATAAAGCTCCCAGTGCTTTAGCAATAACATCTACCAGATAGGGTTTAGCAGTGCTAAACCCCCACTCCTGACTCCTGACTCCTTGATTAAATCTACTAATGAGTTTATGTCTGACTATAGATACTATTTTGATGATTCAGAGGCTAGATTAGCCAGTAATAACACATTGTGAGAATAAAAATTTTTATGCCTGAACAGCCGTTTGTACAAAAAAAGTTTGAAGAAAAATTATTAGCTCAGGCAGCCCAAAGCAGATTAACTGAAGAATTAGATGAATCAGAAAAAATAGATGTAGACATACAAACAGATATTGGTAAAATAATTCAGGGAAAAGTAGACGGGGTTGCTATAGCTGGTCAAGGATTAGTGATTAGGGAAAAAATCCGTGTTCAAGAAATTAAACTGCAAACAGATAGCATTGCTGTCAATCCTTTTAGTGCCATATTTGGGCAGATTAAACTTAATGAACCAGTAAATGCGATCGCCCATGTTGTCATGGAAGAAACTGATATTAACTTAGCTTTAACTTCAGAAATAATTCGCAGCTTAGTGCAAAAATTCCAGCTAGATGTAGATGGAAAAATTGTCAAATTTGAACCCCAAGAAATGCAGGTTTTTCTACCTGCTGATGAGACCTTAGAATTTCAAGGTAAAATTTGGCTCAAAGAACAGGGAAACAGTCACGTTTTAGGATATCATGCTATAGCTCATCCCCGCACCCAAACAAAACCTGCCATGTTAGAGAGTTTTCGTTGTACCCAAGGTGAAGGAATTAGAATAGAATTAATTACCGCAGCCATGCAAAAAGTTAAAGAAATTCTCAATTTACCATACTTTGAATGGGAAGATATGATATTTTATATTAGAGATATGCAAGTCAAAAAGGGTCAATTAATACTCATGCTCGCAGCCCATGTTAAACAACTTCCTTCAGAAGAAACCTTACAAAATCTTAATTAAGTTGCACAGCAATCTTATATTCCCAGTGAGGATTCAAAATACAGAATCCTACAAAACGCCCCTACTTCGCCCCTACGACTCCTGACTCCTTATAGAAGTTTATGATCAAATAAAAAACATGAAAGAATATGATGTTGTAATTATTGGCGCAGGACACAATGGTTTAGTGTGTGCTGCTTATTTACTCAAAGCAGGTTATAGCGTCCTGCTACTAGAAAAACGTTCTGTTCCCGGTGGTGCGGCCACAACAGAAGAATGTATCCCAGACAAAGCACCAGGGTTTAAATTTAACCTCTGTGCTATTGACCATGAATTTATTCATCTCGGTCCAGTTGTTCAGGAATTAGAACTAGAAAAATATGGATTAGAATATCTAGAATGTGACCCAGTTGTTTTTTGTCCCCATCCCGATGGGAAATATTTTTTAGCCCATAAATCATTAGAAAAAACCTGTGCAGAAATAGCCAGGTATAATGAAAGAGATGCTAAAAAATATGCCGAGTTTACACATTATTGGCAACGGGCAATTAACGCCATGATGCCCATGTTCAACGCTCCACCCAAATCAATTATAGATATATTCGGTAACTACAACCTGCAAAAATTCAAAGATTTATTTTCTGTCATTGGTTCTACCCAAAAAAGTTTAGATTTTGTGCGAACAATGCTCACCAGTGCAGAAGATATTTTAAATGAATGGTTTGATGAAGAATTTCTCAAAGCACCACTTTCTAGACTAGCATCAGAACTAGGAGCGCCACCATCACAGAAAAACCTGGCCATAGGTGTAATGATGATGTCTATGCGTCATCATCCAGGAATGACTAGACCCCGTGGAGGAACAGGTGCATTAGTCAAAGCATTAGTAAATTTGGTAACAGCAAAAGGCGGCGAAATTCTCACAGATCAGCAAGTAGAAAAAGTCTTAATTGATGATGGTAAAGCCGTAGGTGTACGAGTTACCAATGGTGAAGAATATCGGGCAAAATATGGAGTAATTTCTAATATTGATGCCAAAAGATTATTTTTACAATTGATAGATGCTCAAGAAGTAGATGATGCTGATCCAGAATTACGAGACAGATTAGAAAGGCGCATAGTTAATAATAATGAAACTATCTTAAAGATAGATTTAGCATTAGATGAACCCTTGCGTTTTCCTTACCATGAACATAAAGACGAATATCTCATTGGTTCAATTTTAATTGCAGATTCCATGAATCATGTAGAACAGGCGCATAGTAAATGTACAATCGGAGAAATTCCTGATAGTGATCCCTCAATGTATTTAGTGATGCCTAGCTTTCTTGATCCGACTTTAGCACCACCAGGAAAACATACAGTTTGGATTGAATTTTTTGCCCCTTATCAAATTTCTGGAGCAGAAGGTACAGGTTTAAAAGGTACAGGTTGGACTGATGAATTGAAAAATAAAGTTGCAGATAAAGTAGTTGATAAACTAGCAACTTACGCTCCCAATGTGAAAAATGCAACTATCGCTAGAAGGGTAGAAAGTCCAGCAGAATTAGGAGAAAGATTAGGGGCTTATAAAGGCAATTATTACCATATTGATATGACATTAGATCAAATGGTATTTTTTAGACCTTTACCAGAATTAGCAAATTATAAAACCCCCATTGATAACCTGTTTTTAACAGGTGCAGGTACTCATCCCGGTGGTTCAATTTCAGGAATGCCAGGACGTAATTGTGCGAGAGTATTTTTGCAGTCTAAACACCCAATTACTCAGACTTTAAAGGATGCTGGAAATTCAATTAAGTCTACCGTTGGTTCTGTATTTGGTATTAGTTAAGTAGGGGTTGCTGAGAAAGTCTTTCCGTGAGGGCATAGGAGTCAGGAGTCAGGAGTCAGGAGTCAGGAGGAGATTGGAAAATTTCTTTGCCATCTCTTGAAATCCCAAAAAATGCACACTTTTTCCG
>NZ_BJCE01000344.1:0-4148 GCF_005402885.1 Sphaerospermopsis reniformis | reverse complement strand
GCATTTTTTCCGGGCTATACTAACAGTAACTATCTCTAGCCCTGATGATTACGTCAAGTCTGGCTGAAATGAGAACATCCTCAAAGCCATACACAGACTGCCTTTTTAATTTTCGGACAGGTCTAATTATCAATTATCAATTATCAATTATCAATTATCAATTATCAATTATCAATTATCAATTATCAATTACCCATTACCCTCTTTTCAGTGTTTTCACTACAAAAACTACAATTCCTATAGATAAAAGTAAAATTGCCACGATAATTATAGGTTGTACAAAACCTATAACCGCATTTTGTTGTTGATTATTCTGTTGATTATCTTCAATTACATTTTCTACTACTTGTGGTGTTGCTATTGCTTTACCTGCGGCCACAGTAACTTGAAACTTTAACTCAAAAGGTCGAAAACTCTCTGCTGTTGCTGGTTTTCCACTCAGTTGCAGTTCATAAACTCCTGGTTTGGGAAAAATTATGTCTGCTCCTGGTATGCCTTGATACCGTTCAGCATCAACGGGTTTTAAAGGAGGTTCAAGCAGTGCCGGTTCTTCTGGTGCATGGGGTTCTGCATAAATAGCCAACTCACAATCACACTCTTTTAAAGGTAGAACTTTACCACCTTTACGAGTCAAAGCAAACCAAGTTGCCGCAGGTTCACCAGCACGGGGATTATCATTAGGTTCAATGTGGATAGTACCGCCAATATCACCTGATATTTTGACCGTATGGGCAGAAGCAACAGGAAGAGATGTAAATGTTATAAATAACAAAAGTAGGAATAATTTGTAATTCATAATTGAAGGCAGGAGGCAGGAGTTTTCAATTTTCAATTTTCAATTTTCAATTGATTTGTCACCTTTCTTTGGAGGAACATAGAATTTTTCTAATTTTAAAATTGACCAAAACCAGCGCGATCGCACTAACAAAACACCCAAAGTAATTATTACCAATAACAAAGCTGCTAATCTATTACCCCAAGTTAATCTTAAAGCACCCAAGTAATGAGAACCAATTAAGACTACATGAATAGTAGCCAACAGCAAAGCAGGAACGCTCAACAGATGGATTTGTCGCCAACGCTTACCTAATGACTTTTGCAGAAAATCAAAACTTGTGCAAGCTGCTGGACTCATCAATACTAAAGCTACAGCACCCGCACCCATCGCCCATTGAAATTCTAGCGGTAAGAACCAAACAGCAGCAAAATTCCATTCTAAAGAGTGTTCTATATTATGAATGGTATGTACCACTGATAGCACAAACGCCCCTACTCCTAAAGCGCGACGGTAGCGCATAGGTGATGGACAAAAACCACTGAGAGGACGAGCAACTAAGGCCAAAATTAAGCAAATTAGGGCAGCGTGTCCACTGTAGTCTACCATTGTATCACCCGTTCGCAATAGGGTAATGATGCCAATGATTAATGTCACCCAACCACCCAAGCGAAATAACTGACTGCGCCTATCTTTACTCATCAAGGAAGTGGAAACACTTACTCCTAACATCGTCGGCAAAGTTCCCAAACCAAAAGCTAACATGGTAATTGCACCTTGCCATAAATTACCCGTAGCAGCAGCTTTGATTTGAGCAGCATATAAAAATCCACAAGGCATTAAACCCCAGGTCATACCCAAAAGTGCTGGTGTCCACCATTTTGTATGTAAAGATAGTTTCACCATTCCCGCACTTAAACGGTTATGTAAATTACCTTTTAACAAAGGGTGTAATAAGGGAATATGCGGTATTAAGTCTGGTCTAACTTGTCCTAAACCAAACCAAATTAACATAATACCAGTAATTATAGCTATCCATCGGCGTAAATCACTACCCACACCTGCTAATTGTCCACCTTCAACCAATGCCGAACCAAGAGCGCCAATAGCTGCACCTACTAGGGTATAGCTTAACAGTCTTCCTAAATTTAACAGAGTATGAAATTTTACTTGCTGTTGCCAATTTTGGGTTTCTTGTTGATGGGAAAGGGAAAAAGCAACTGCTAAAGGTCCACACATTCCAAAACAATGTCCAAAACTTCCCAAAAAACCCAGGAGCGATATAAGTAGTAAATCTAACATCATCTGATGATATATTATATGTTTTCAAAAATCAAATATGAGTCCTATACAGGACTTACGCAAAAGGGAACGAAAGTAGGGGTAATTCATGAATTACCCCTACGCAAGAATAAGGTTTTCAGTCACATCTTGCGTAAGTCCTACTATATATTAATTAAGAGTTATTAATTCATAATTCATAATTCATAATTGTAAAGGTTTGATTCCCCTACCTTGGTAGACAGATCGGTTTCATCTGGGGTTGAAATCCTGATTTGAAACCTAATTATCAATTATCAATTATCAATTATCAATTATCAATTATCAATTATCAATTATCAATTATCATTGATGTTGTTTACTGGAAAAATTTAATGTATATTGACAAATTTGTCAAAAGACAAGCTGTCAAACTTGCCTTTATTGGCTATTGGCTGATTACCGATAACTGAATAATTACTTTTTAGGAAAAGTTAAAGTCCAGTTTTGGGGATTATTTAGTTGAAAATATAAACCTTGAAATATCATTTTGACAGCAATGCGACTTCTGATATACCTCCGAATTAAATGTGTTCCTGGTTCTGCAAAAACATCATCATAATTTTGGCGGTGTCCAAAAGGACGAGAACAGTATTTGCGATCGCCTGGAATTGATAACATAAAAAATTGACTTTCTTTGTATTCATCAGGAACTTGAAATATACCATATACATTATGTTCACCCAGCCAAGGTTTAACCCTCACCTGTTTAGCTTGCACTTGAAAATTTTGTTTGTTTAATTTGAGTACAGTTGCAAGTCCGCAATTAGAATCATTAACAGGCCACCAGATAATAATCATGATCAATGAACACAAAAAAAGTAAACTATAGATCAAGGGAGGGCGCATAAATTAACTACATCATTGAAGAAAAACAAAAGCCACCGATTTACCAGAAATTTGGTTATAATTACTATTAATCTATTCAACTTAAATTATTATTCACCCGGCTATTTTAAGTAACAACAGTAATTTTACTCCGTAATTTTACTCCTGTCCAACTATTTCGCCCTCACGTCTCTACGATCCTATACAAGCAGGAAGCGCCCAATTACAAATACTAAACTTAAATTTAAATGATGAAAAGCGTCAATGCAACATTCCTGTTGATGTTTATTGGTCAAATTCTGCTAACACTGAAAAACCTGTAATTGTCTTTTCTCATGGTTACAAGTCAGTTCGCACAGACTTACGCTATTTAGCGGAACATCTTGCGTCTCACGGTTATGTAGTTGCAGCTTTAGAACATCCTGGTAGTAATTTTACAGCTAATAAAGATGGAGATTCTTTAAAATCACAGGAATTTTTAGCACGTCCCCAAGATGTGAGTTTTGTTCTCGATGAATTAGCAAAAATCAACCAAACTCCTAATAACCAATTACAAGGTAAACTAGCAACTAATAAGGTAATGGTTGTCGGTTATTCTTTTGGTGGTACTACAGCTTTAGCATTAGCTGGTGGTGAATTTCAAATTGCTAGTTTGAAACAAAGCTGTGAGCAAAATTCCTCTAAATTAACTCCAGTACAAGAGTTTATTTGTGTAGCTAAAGAATTACCAGAAAATAGCTATCAATTGCGAGATAAAAGAATTAAACAAATTGTAGCTTTGACACCGGCTACATCTCTATTATTTGGGGAAACTGGTTTATCAAAGGTGCAAGTACCGACTCTGATGTTAACTGGTTCTGCTGATAATATTACCCCAATTTTAAGCGAACAAATTACCAGTTTTGCAACAACTCCCTCTCCTAAATGGTTAGCGGCTGCGGTTGGTGCTACCCATCTGAGTGTGCTAGATCCTAACTTAATTAGTGAACAACAAAGAACAAAAAACCTATCTATTTCTAGTCGGGAAGTGGTGGGTGAAAAAGCAGCGGATGTTCACAAATATGTTAAAGCTATCACTTTAGCAATGGCAGCACAATTAACCCACATTCCGCAGATGTGACCCAGATAATTGATATTTTTGAAAAATCCCAACCAGAAAAATTTTATTTACCTAATTTTTCTGTTTGATTTTAACTTTATCTGCCAAAAAATAGAGAATATTACT
>NZ_BJCE01000343.1:0-4206 GCF_005402885.1 Sphaerospermopsis reniformis | reverse complement strand
CGGAAAAAGTGTGCATTTTTTGGGATTTCAAGAGATGGCAAAGAAATTTTCCAATCTCCTCCTGACTCCTGACTCCTGACTCCTGACTCCTATGCCCTCACGGAAAGACTTTCTCAGCAACCCCTAACTATTCCTTGTTTCATACAATCTTCATAGTATAATTGCAGACTCACACTATTCTTGATCACATTTGAAGTAGTTGTACTTTTGACTGCTTATAGTTTATCAGTACGTAGATAAAAGCCTTTAATTATAGAGGATTTCTGTTTTTTAATCGTGATGGAGGTCACAACTTTTCTGTAATGAGAATCACGAATATTTACTGTTTTATATCAATGTATTTAGCAAGCAAGTGTTTGACAATAGAAATGATAAATCGTTCATTTGCCCTATTGATCATGATTCGCACACTCATTGCATCTGCCTTTCAAACCGGATATCTTAGTGTTGAATCAGAGGGTTTACTCCTTCAGGTATTGGCAACTAGGTGCTATCAATCCGATGATTTAAAAGCTCTGACAAACCTATACGAAGCAATCCGCATAGGTACAGTTAAACGAGAAGCTTGTTCAAAGAATTCTAGAGAATTGCCTGTACTGAACAAATGTCACTAAGAATTACTCGATACAACTTAACATGAAGCCTAACTTTCTCACACTTTGGCTCTCATCATTCAGATGGGATATGTTGATTATGGGCCTACTGTGTTTCTGTTTTGCGTAAGTCCTGTAAGTTTTCGGTTTATTCAGTAGAACCTAGATTGAATTATTAAAGCTTAATATAGCGATTCTAAGTCTAATGAAGTACAAACAAATTTATTCACTGTTCCCTGTTCCCTGTTAAGAGTTCCCTGTTTAAGAGTTCCCTAAAACGAAAAAACTTTGTACCTCACACTTCTTGGAAATGGCTATATACAAATAATCATCATTATATTTTTATTGGCGCATTTACCTAAATTGAAATTTGTAAAAACTCACCGAATTAATAACGAGTAATAAATTTTGCTAATTTATGAATATCACCAAGAAAAAATTGCCAGCAAAAAAAATTCCTAATCCTGAAATATCGCCATATTTGCGCCACTGACAGGCAAAATGCCCGTATTACACCTCATGCTACAGAGCAAAACTGAAAAGTCTTGGGTGATTGTTGTTTAAAACCATGAAGTTAAGCCTGAGAATGAGTTAAGATCAAATACATTAAGGGTTAAAAGTACAGCCGAGTCCCCAGACTTCCTAGAAATGCCAATGACTACAAGTAGGCAACTAAAACAACCGCAATTAACGCTGGTTTTGCAGTACAGTTTATTACAGGATGGTAATCAGGAAACACCACCAAGTATTCACCAGGTAAGGAAAAATCCAGAAATGTTGGACTTCTATGAAGTAGACATGATCTAGCATTGCCCTAAAAAAGATTAAGCTCAACTGAAGCAGTAACCATTGGTTCATAACCCAAAAATTCCTTATATTGACTGCCACCACCGAGTCCTTGTGAGATTGGGTTATTGCAATAGTTCACCAAGCATGAAATTGAACTCTTTAGGGTATCTCTTACCGGGTTAAGACCCAAATTTTCACAAGTTTAACTACGTTGTTTAAAAAGGCAGAAGTAGTACATGCTACACCGCAAGATTTATCAACTGTGTTGCGACGGGCGGGAGGTATGTGTTTTTTTGCGGGATCAGCAACGCTGGATAGAGCGGGCCCGCATTATAGATATAGAGGGTGATCTAGTGACTCTACGCTATGAAACAGACGAAGAAGACGAAGTTTGTTCTTGGGAAGAGATGGTTCGCCTAGAAAGCATTGGCTCGGTAACGCAAAAATTAGCTTCCGTACCACGGGGTAATGTAGAACCTCTCATGACTGAAGACTGTCCTGAGTCGGAACGTATCCGTAACCGTTTTACTGACTTGAATCCCGACTAATAACTCTTTGTCTACCCAAAAATTACCATTTAGGGACTAGGGAAAGAAAATTTTAGATTTTAGATTTTAGATTTTGGATTGCAAGTAACTCAAACACAATCCAAAATCCAAAATCCAGCAATCCTGAATAGGAGTCAGGATTCTAGATCAGATAAACTTTCAAAGGCAGGACAATAACCTTCCAGGGTAACTTTAAAGTTATACAATGGGGCTGCGGGATTCCAACACCGTTGCCCCCTCTGGTATTTGCACGTACCACAACACTCTAAATCTGACCAGGTATAGGGGTGCTTACTACGGGCTGCATCTAAGCTATTTTGATTCAGCAGTTCTCGTTGAGACAAACCTCTTAATACCAGTTCTTCCCCTTGCCAACGGGCTTCTATTAAACCAGTATCCGCAAATTGCTGCCAACGCGGATCCTCTGTAATTGCTTCTGGTAGGGAGATCGTAATGACTGTTTCTAGTTCCGTCAACTCCCCTTCATAATTAGTTTCCGGGGCAGAAGGTTGTAAAAATGTTTCACCAATGGGCAATTCTACCACAATTCCCGCTGCTGGGGAATGAAGATGATAACGATTTTGTAACTCGTCTAAACTGGTTAGGTCAGCTAAATAAGCAGGAGAACCGTGGATAAAAACCACGTGCTGGGGTCGTAAATTATGAATTAATTGGGTTGTTCCTGGTCCATCACTGTGTTGAGCTAAAAGATAGCTTTCTATGGTGGTTGCTGCGGGATATTCTGAATTAACTTTGATATCTATTTTTTCTGGTAGGAGAATGAGCCAAGGTCCTGTGTTGGGTTGACAATATTTACTTAAATCCGCTGTGGAGTCAGTGAGGACAATACAGGGTGAACTGCCTAAAGTAGTCAAATCTTCCACTTTTAAACGCCGCACACGGGGACGTACTCTTTCATCCCAAAATAAAGGCTGATGACGGGCAAAATTTTGGACTGAGGCGGGAAAATGGGTTAAAAGTTCTAAATAAGCATCACAACCAGTAGCTACATTGCCATCTACCCAAATATCTAAATCCCGGCCAGTAAAATGGTGATGAGAGCGTAACAACATCAACAATTCTTGACCTAAGCCTAAAGCCGGTGTGGGTAAAATAATAGAACAGTGATCAGCTATGGCGCGGTTAATTCTTTCCGCTAGTTGATTTTCTTGGTTGCGACGGTGAGGATGGCGAGATGTTCCATAACTGCCTTCAATTAAGAGAACATCTAAATGTAAACCTCTTAACTCTTCTAAGCGCAACCCATCTACTAGGCGAGAATTGGAGAGGAAAAAATCTCCTGTGTAAAGTAATTTATAATCACGGCGCGGGGTATGGTAGGTGAGGAGAATAGCCACAGCACCGGGAAGATGACCTGCGGGAAATAATTCTACTACTAGATTTTCTTGTATTTCTATAGGCGATCGCAAAGGTAACGCCTGACAAAAGGAAGGAATTTCTTCCGGTGCTTGTTCCGGCCAATTTAACGGTAATAACTTGCTAGTCACCTCACTAGCATAAATAGGCATAAGAGGAAAAGCTTGATTAAGTGCCAGCAAACCTCTAGCATGATCTGGGTGAGCATGACTAACCAACACTAAATCTGCTGGTAATGGTGAACTACCCTTCTGTGCAGATTTAGTTATGTCCCTAGTCAGATATGAAATATCCCCCAAACCGCAATCTAATAAAATGCGGTGGGGACCCATGCGTACTAATAGACAAACACCTTCATCTTCATGCTGAACACTATAGGGCAGACATTCTAATTCATTAGCTGCATCCCCAGGATCAGGACGAGACGATACTGATAGATCATCCCTCATGCGCTCTAACTCTGGTTAATGTGCAAATTAATGTGCAGAACCGTTGCCATGATAGTTGTCTGAATCATAAAAGCCATTTTTTGTACCGAAAAATAAGCACGCAAAGGTAAAGATAACAGTGAATCCTACTAAAATCAGCTTAACATCCATCGGTTTATCCTCCTTGATGAAACTCCTTTTTATAGTAATAGTGTGATTATCTATTTGGGCAGAATCGCTAGAAAATCTTTACTTTAGTTGGTGATTGGTAATTGGTAATTGGTAATTGGTAATTGGTAATTGGTAATTGGTAATTGGTAATTGGTAATTGGTAATTGGTAATTGGTAATTGGTAATTGCTGGTTAGGAAAACTCTTACCCAGTCACGCTGTACAAATTCACCATGATGTGCATGAACGAAAATCCGTCGTTTCAGGCTTTTGTCGATTAACTTCCGATCAATAGCGATCG
>NZ_BJCE01000342.1:0-4255 GCF_005402885.1 Sphaerospermopsis reniformis | reverse complement strand
CCTCACCAATCCACAAATCGTCAATATTACTTTTTCATAAGTATCTTTATGAAGACGAAATCTTGATGATGCTATGCGAAATATTTTAATAATTCTGATGATATGCTCTACAAAAATTCGTTTACTATTGGTACACTAAAAAGTATATGGAAACAAGCACAATTGGAGGAAGAATAATGCGTTATACAGTAGTAATTTAAAAAGGAAATACTAGCTATGGTGCTTAGGTTCCCGACTTACCCGGTTGTATAGCTGTAGCTGAAACATTAGCAGAAGTTCAACAAATGATTGTTGAAGCAATAGAATTTCATCTAGAAGGTTTAATAGAGTCAGGTTTACCAATTCCCCAACCTACAAGTATCGCTCAAGAAGTTGAAGTTTTGATTTAAGTAGTAATATAGATATGAATAAATACAGAAATTGGCAACCTGTACCTAAGAATGGTGGTAAAAATGGAAACAATAAAATTGCTGGCACATATTGGTACAGATGGTATATTGCAAATCCAAACCCATACAGATTTTAAAGATAAATCTGTAGAAGTATTGGTAGTTGTCCAACCATTAGATAATACAGAAGCTACCACAATAAAACATAACGCTTGGGGAAAAGCCACTACTAAAAAATCAATTCAAGACGCAATTAGTAGAATGCAACAACTAAGGAAAGAAGTAGGTTTAGATAAAAACCTAATCCGTGAAATGATTGAAGAAGGACGAAGATTTTAATGCAGTTTGTTTTAGATTGTTCGGTAGCAATTAGCTGGTGTTTGGTAGACGAAAATAATGATTATGCTAATTCCATATTAGCAACGATGGTAGATTCTGAAGCATTTGTACCAGGAATTTGGTCGCTGGAGATTGCTAATACTCTTGTTGTAGCAGAACGACGTAACCGCATGACAAAAGAACAATCTGAAGAAGCTATTAATTTATTACAGTCCCTATTAATTCAAGTTGATATAGCTACAGATACAAATGCTTTAGATGCAACCTTGAAATTAGCAAGACAAGAAGCAGGGGAAACGCATCTAAAATGCCATTGATGCCTTATTAGAACAAGAACAAAAAAAACAAAAACAAATAGTAATTAAAACCAAAAAAACTGATTCTGGTAAGATCACAATTAGCATCCGAGATAATGGACCAGGCATTAGTTTAGAATTACAAAGCAAGATATTTGATCCATTTTTTACAACCAAACCTGTCAACAAGGGAACTGGTATAGGACTGGCAATTAGCTATCAAATCATCGAAAAGCACCAAGGCAATATTTATGTTTGTTCTGACCCTAGTTATGGTACAGAATTTATCATAGAAATCCCTACGGAACAGATTACTTAATCACGGAGCAGGGAGCAGGGAACAGGGAACAGGAGGCAGAAGGCAAAAGGCAGGAGGCAGGAGGCAGGAGTTATTTATTTTGGATTGTTTTTGTTAACTTCAATCTAAAATCTAAAATCTAAAATCTAAAATCTAAAATCTAAAATCTAAAATCTAAAATCTAAAATCTAAAATCTAAAATCTAAAATTTTCTTCCCCAGTCACCAGTCACCAGTCACCAGTCACCAGTCACCAGTCCCTATAATTAGCCTGTATAAATAATTTTAGGTGATATCTGGGTTGGAAGATAGCAATTGAGGAAAGTATCATAAAACATGAATTATGAAGTTGGAATTGAAAAATCTGTATGCTTCACAATTCATGTCATGTTTTTTACTGGCTATCAAACTAAAGTCAAGATCAAATAAAGGATTTGAGCTTTGAGTTATGATTTTTTAACTCAAAACTCAAACCTTCACCAAATCAGTGGAACATTTAAGCCATTTGATTTTCAATCGCCCACCGTGCTAGTTCAGTACGGTTGTGGAGATTGGTTTTGCCCAACATATTGGAAACATGGCTTTCAACTGTACGCTGACTAACATTTAGTTCTTCAGCGATTTCCCGGTTAGCTAAACCCCTAGCCACAAACTGAACCACTTTCAGTTCTGTGGGAGTTAACTGGACATCAAAGGGAACCTGGATACGAGAACCGTTTTCCCCTCCCTTAGTTTGATGTTCTTTCCAACGGATAGTTTGCTTGAGTGAAGATTCTACTTGTGCTACGAGTTCTTCTGCTTCAAAGGGCTTGACCATATATACGTCAGCACCTTTATTCAGACCTTTAACTCGGTCTGCACTTTGCCCCTTAGCGGACAGGAAGAGAACAGGTATCCAGCTAGTGCGTTCAGTTTGCCGGACTTGTTCCACAAAAGTGTACCCGTCCATTTCTGGCATCATCACGTCACAGATGATCATGTCTGGAACATCATGGTCTAATATTTCCAGAGCTTGCCGTCCATTTTCAACCGTGATGACTTCGTAGCCCCGGAATTCTAAGTAATCCTTCACCAGCAAGATGAGGTTAGGGTCATCATCAATTAATAGAAGTCGTTTGTGATCTTTCATGCTGGACTCTTTCATAGCAGTGGCACTTGTCGCGCTTCAATCCATCAAGGTCTTGAATAGTTATCCTCTTTGGTGGATTATGTGAGATGTTGTGCAAAACAAACCTGACAAAAATTGTTCATGGCAGGGGCATAAGCAAATACACCCTAGAACCTGGAACATTTTGTTGTTTGCTTCCTGCTTCCACCAAGCCCGTCGCCGGGTTCTTGTCCACAGGCGTAAATTCCGCGCTGGCCGCACGTACTGTTTTTCCCACTTAACTTGCCTTGGTTTTTTGTGGTTGTGAAAGTGGTAGGCACTCTTAACATACTACTAGTAACTTAATGGCAAAAGTCTAGTAAGGATACGGAGAGCAATAGTATTTATAATGCGCTATTATATATTCTTTTGAAAGCAGCGGGCTAAAAAACCTGATTAAATCATAATCCGTCTGGTTGACAGGTTCAGTATTTAGCTGAAGATCACCCTAACTGACAACTCACCCGCACTTTCATTTGTTAACTGTTGCTCTGCTATATCCTGTTTTGAATGTTAAGCCTCTAGAGGTTCACAAGAAACTAAGGAAGTTCCTGGCAAAAAATGGTTGAAAAAGGCTTATGCTTACATTTCCATAGATGCCAATTAAGTGTTTTGGGATCATCCGCTCAATAACTTCCGGTTTTTTGAATATAGTTCATAAAACCATTGACAAATATCTCAGGTTTTATTTTGTGAGGTTTTACCTCACAGGGTGAACTACATACCCTCTATCCCTTGGTTAATAGCTGTCGGGACTACTTAATTTACATCACCTGCCTAATTGTTTGATTATCTCCCTCAATTAATTTTGACAGTGAAATAAAAAAAGGCTTGGACTTGTGCTAAGTGTGTTACCAGAGCTAGGGTGTCATTTTCTGGAATTTCCCCAAAACTATTGATTTATATCATTGACTATGAAGGCGTAAAAATGTTTTATTTATGCCTGTTATAGCCTATATATGACTATAAATCAATTAATTTGTGTAATACCAAACCGCATCTGGGTAAACTCCCATTATCTATCTAGAACAACAAATACGCAAGCGGTTGGTTGAGGTTTAGAAGATGCAAATAGGAAGAATCTCACACGATGGTTGAGATGTCCACACTTTGAGTCACAGTTTCCAGCATTCCCAGATGACATAGCTAGGAGGTTTTTAGCCCGGAGTATCTGTTTGGTAAGAACCAGCAGAAACCTGTGGAGGGAAAAGAAAGCCAATCTTAGCGCGTCCACATATTACTTAGGGCTTGAAGTTCCACAGCTTTAGTAGTTCTGGGGATTGGATGACTGTTTGGATGGCGGTGTTGACTTACTGTATTGTTACTCATTCAGCGGCTCCCTGTTTACAGTTCTATAACAATTTCCCAGGTTTGGAAATAAAGTTGTCCATATAAAAATATTCACTACCTACGCAACAGAACCCGACAACTAAAACAATTAGGTATTTATGCTCTGTGATTGGTGATTGGTGATTGGTGATAGTTGATAGTTGACAGTTGATAGTTGACAGTTGATTGGGAAACATAAAATTGATTACCCAGTCACCAGTCACCAGTCCCCAGTCCCCAGTCCCCAGTCCCCAGTCCCCAGTACCCGGTCACCAGGCCGCCGTCTCCCGAGCTTATGCCACACACCCAGGTCTGAATAACCAGTACGCAAGCCCCTATCACCCCAATACCGTCACGCAACACTAAGTCTACACCACCGACTCTCACTACACCCTCTACTCCCAACATCGACGTGCGTTGTATACACATCTCTCACACCACTCTCAGTCTCTCCTACC
>NZ_BJCE01000341.1:0-4309 GCF_005402885.1 Sphaerospermopsis reniformis | reverse complement strand
TGGTGACTGGGGACTGGGAAGAAAGCAGGGGGAGCAGGGGAGGCAGGGAAGGCAGGGGAGGAAAAGATTTTTACCAATGCCCAATGCCCAATGCCCAATGCCCAATGCCCAATGCCTCATTAAGCATTACTCTTACTATCTTCAGAAAGAGGTAAACTTCTAATCAACTCACGAATCACATCAGTAGCGGGTCTACCTGTCTGCTGACAATATTTTTCTAATTTTTCCGCTTCCTGAGTTGCTAGGTTGACGGTTATGCGTTTAACAGCCCATTTTTTATTAGTCATTATCATGCAACTTGCTATGTGTTAACGGTTTTCAAAATGAATCCAAAAGTAAAAGGAAAAAATGATACTATCAGAGATTTGCTCAAATAAACAGGAAGATCATAAAATATATCTAAAAATTCGCCGTCAAGATAGATAAACTAAACGAACCAAGTTGATCTTTTTAACAACAAATTATGCAGCAATTACTATAGGACTTCATTGTAGAAAACCACAGATCAAACCCAAATAATTGAACTCAGTGTGGATTTGATGACTATCTGTGGTAACTACACAGAAAATTATTCAAATTCTAGTTGGGGCATAAGTTGGAGAGTACCAATACCTAAATCTTGAGTAGAGAGCGATCGCGCTTCAAACAAAGCCATCATATCTTTTAACCCTGGATTACCACGAGCAGCACCTGTCAATCCCTTAGCAATGATCAAACCGCAATATCCATTAGTTTGCTGACACCGCTGATTCCATTTTTTCTTGGCTTCAACGTGAGTGGGATCATCCTCTGGAAATTCCCCAAACAGGAACAGATCCCCATTCTTTGTTTGTAACAAACCTAAATCATATCGTTCACCGTCTAAGGGATTAGCACCTGGATTAAAGCATATAGCTTTCAATCCTCCAGCAGCTTGAATATTTTCAATCACCGTTTTAGCTTTGGGGCGGGAAGTTTGAATTAAAATCACGGGTAAGCCATCACCGACTGGTTGAATTTCCTGTCCTGCATGATAATTCACTTCCTGACGTAGAGAATTCAACATCTCCCAAGAAATCACTCCTAAACTCAAAAATGAATCTTCTGGGATCAAATCATCCCGCAATGTGCGGATCTCGGTATCCTCATCCCACTCATCTTCATCTGAAAAATCAAACCCTGCCATTTCCTCTAACTCTGCTGCTAATTCTGGCATAGTCGAGACAGTGACAGACACGGATTTAGTTGTTTCATAGGGATGGGGTAGAGAAATGCGATAACGTCGGTTGATGGGGGGGAAGTCTTCTTCGTATAACTGATGACGATAATCACGGATAAAGCGGATCAAACTTTCTAGTGCCACAAATACTACAAGTGCTTCTTCCTCGTATAAAATCGAGCGTAATCCTTCTAAGGGGTGAATATTACCAAAAGTAGGTTCAATCTCCGATAGGGGTAAATCCGCTAAATCTTCATCTTCATCTTCATCCACTTGATCAAAGGTGAGAAATAAGCAATCTTGCTTTAAGAAAGCTGCTTCTAAACCTTGCTCTGATTCTTCATCCTCTAAAATATCTGCACGGAACCGCTTGAGAGATTCTTCTGAACGATATAACAAAACACCATACTCCATCCCCAGCATTCCCATGACTGAGACATAGAGTGTCCCCACATCCCATTTATTTATTTCTATAGACAAGATTTGCTGTTCTTCCAGAAAATCCCAAGGTGCTGCTTCCCAAACTGCAAAAGCCTTTTCATTCAGAATTTTTGCATATTGTGGAGGTAAATTAGGAATTTGACTATCAACTATATCCGCAAAAGAGCGAAATAGTTCATCAATTAAAGGTAATTCTGGTGCGTAGTCAATAGCAATATCCAAATCTTGCAAAACTCCCCGCAGGTAAAATTGAATTTCCCTGTCTTTGACCACAATTCTTTGAGGTCTAGCTGGTTTAGCAGGACTGTGGGGATGCTCCATTGCTCGCATTAAGGTGCGAACTATTGCTTCTGGTCCAAGGTCGGGAGATACCATATCCATACCTCTAACAATACCTTGAGAGCCATCCACCCAAAGGATACATTCCCCTTGGGACTCTTGGGAATCTCTGGATGACACTGGTGATGACAATGGACGGCGATCGCCCTCCCATATAGAAGGAATTTGGATTAATTTCTTCAACCGACGACTGGTAGAGCGATTAAAACTTGTCATAGATTAAGTGAATCAAAAAAAAGCTATTTGGAAGTCAAATGTGGGGAATGGCTAAAATTCGGCTCAAGTTTTCTGTTAATAACCCTACTGTACCTGAAGAGTGGTTGCTGCTCAGACTGCTTGTGGCTGAAACTCAGAAAATACCCCATCTCTAAATACACCAAACCTCTCAATTTTAGAATAAAATTCCTTGGCTGCTGTTGACAAAGTATTGAGAATTTAACGTTTTCACCTCACCAATGCCGCTAAAATAGAACAAAAATCAAAAAATCAGCATCCAGGCTATCAACGGCATATACCAGTTAATATTTAGACTAATTAAGGAGTGTAAACAGCAGATGACACAAGCAACCCAAACTCAAGAACGCGGCATTATGCTAAGTGAAGCAGCATTGCGGCAAGTAAAATCTCTCCAAGCTAAACAAGGTCAAGATTTATGTTTACGGGTTGGAGTTCGTCAAGGTGGTTGTTCTGGGATGTCTTACATGATGGATTTTGAAGATATCAGCAAGATCACTCCCCAGGATGAAGTTTTTGATTATGACGGCTTTAAAATTGTTTGCGATCGCAAGAGTTTATTATATCTCTATGGTTTGATGCTTGATTACAGTGATGCCATGATTGGTGGTGGTTTTCAGTTCACCAACCCCAACGCTTCTCAAACCTGCGGTTGCGGTAAATCCTTTGGGGTATAATAGGGGACTGGTGACTGGTGATTGGTGATTGGGGATTGGGAAAGATTAATAAACCAATGCCCCATGCCCAATGCCCAATGACAAATAACTAATGACTAACGACAAATAACAAATGACTATTACAGTTGAAGAATTATTTGATACAGGTTTACAACGCTACAAAGACGGTGAATCAGCCGCAAATCTTATTCCTGTATTTAAAGAAGTATGCGATCGCTCTCCTAGAGCTAGTTCAGCTTGGATTTGCTTATCTTGGTTATATCTTCTAGAAGGTAAAGCACAGTTAGCCTATAAAGCTGCCAGCAAAGCCGTAAAAATTAATCCCCAAGATCCACAAGGTCGAATTAATCTCGCTGTAGCCATGTTAGAAACCGGTCAGAAAGGTTTACGAGAACATATCGACATAGCAAAACAATTGATTTTTGTCAATCAAGAATGGGAAGAAGAAGTAAAAAACAGCATTGAAGACGGTTTAACTAGAAAACTCGATTGGCAAAGTTTGGCTAAAGTCAAAACATGGCTGTTTGAAGAATAATTGGTGATTGGTGATTGGTAATTGGTAATTGGTAATTGGTAATTGGTAAATCTCTTACTATCCCCAGTCACCAGTCCCCAGTCACCAGTCACCAGTCCCCAGTCACCTGTTCCCTATTCCCTATTCAATGATGAAAGATAAAATATTAAATTGGGTAAATACAATATTAGTCGCTGATTTTTTCCTAGTAATTTTAGGATTTGGTTGGTTTGCTGTCGCTGTTGTTGGCGATGCTTCAGGCATCAACTTAGGTTTAGATTTATGGCATAAACTTTGGCAACCCTTATTTAACCCAGCCATTGGTCTTTTAATGGGAGGGGCGTTAATTAGTGGTATTAGTAGTTGGGTTGCTAAGAAATTTGGGAAAAATTAGTTAGGATAAAAACTGCTCTATTTCTTGTAATAACATCTGACTGTTTTTCCAAGGATTAATTTTACCTTCACGAGAAACTTTTGCAATAAATGGAGCAGGATGCTTGAGAACAAACTTTTCCATTTTGTCAATTGCTTTAATAAAAATTTCTGCCATTTCTTCGCCTTTTAAACCTTGGGAAGTCAAAATAAACATTTTTATTTGAGCGCGAGCAACAGCAATTCTTTCTAACTTGTTTCTACTAATTCTATCATCTTTAGTTAAAACAACCCAACCTTTTTTACCTATCTCTGGTAGCCAGTCTACATCTTGAGTTCCTTGACCAAAATGTTCGTCGTGAATTTCTACTAAAATACCTGCATTGCGAAGTTTTTCGGGTACAGTTCCTGTACCTAAACATCTATCAATAAAAAAGGTAATTGACTTAGGTGTGGTCATGCAACAACAGGTAATTCACAGCGAATAGCTTCTTCAATTTTCAGGCGATCGCACTTATAATCAAAAGCAAGATC
>NZ_BJCE01000340.1:0-4325 GCF_005402885.1 Sphaerospermopsis reniformis | reverse complement strand
ATTGGCTGCTGGTTATTGTTGTCTGGTGATTAGTATCTGATTATTGTTTACTGAGTACTGTTTTGTGTTTTTTTTTTTTTGGTTACTGATGACGGGTTACGAGTTTTCGGTAAGTGGTTAGTGTTGAGTGGTGAGCTGTTCCGATTTAGTAGTAATGTTTGAGTATTGACTGGTGACTGGTGACTGGTGACTGGTGACTGGTGACTGGTGACTGGTGACTGGTGACTGGGTAATCAATTTTATTTTTTCCAATTACCAATTACCAATTACCAATATAACTAAACTCCCGCAGTAGTTTTTACCCTTTCTCTTTTTCCTTTTGCCACTAACCATTTACCACCAGAAGGGGCTGAGGTGACACCACGACGCACGGGTTTAACAGGAATATTGTTCACTAATTCAAAATCTAATTGTGAAAGAATTGTGGCTAAAACTAGCTTCATTTCAAATAGTGCAAATGACATTCCTAAACATTTACGATTTCCACCACCAAAGGGTAAATATTCATAGGGTGCAAATTGTTTTTCTAAAAATCTTTCTGGTTTAAATTTCTCTGGTTCGGGATATAAATCTGGGCGGCGATGGGTTGAATATATGCAGCCTACTAACCATGAACCTGGGGGAAATTCATAACCCATGATTTCTATTGGTGATTTAACAATTCTCGGTAAGGTAATCATGGCAATGGGATAAATGCGGAGAGTTTCGTTACAAACTGCAGTTAAATAAGGTAGGCGAAAAATTTCGTTTTTATCTGTATTTTCATCTATGTTATTTAACTCTTGTAACAGGTTTTCTCGCACTTCTGGTAAATGATGAATCCAATATAATGCCCATGTAATTGCGGAAGCTGTGGTTTCATGACCTGCTACTAACAAAGTCATTAATTCATCTCGCAATTCTACATCGGTCATGGCTTCACCATTTTCATCTCGCGCTGACATCATCAAAGAAAGAATATCAGTTCGATTTGGATCAGGATGATCTCTGCGTTCTTGAATTTCTGCATATAATAATTGATCAATTTTTTCCCTTTGTCGTAAAAAATAACCCCAGGGACTCCATTCTCCTAAATCTACTTGTAGTGCTGGGAAAAAATTAACGGCTGCTCGTAGGGGAGTATCACCGAAATTCAAAAGTGAACAAAGCAGCTTTTCTAATTCTCTAAATCTTTCTCCTTCACAGATGCCAAATACTGTATGTAAAATAACTTTTAGAGAAATTTCTTGGATTGATTCTCTGACAGAAAATGGTGTACCTATTTGCCATTTGTTGATCACTTCTTTGGTAATATCAGTGATAGTTTTACCATAGGCTTTCATGCGATCGCCATAAAATGGTGGTGTTAATAATCGCCGTTGACGTTGGTGTTCTGTTCCACTCAGCAACAATAAAGATTTTTCACCCAAAAAAGATTTTAAAAGTTGTGAACCTCTAGCATCTAATTTTTCTAGAGAAGCTGCAAAAAGTTCTTGAATTGCTTGGGGATGACTAATAAATATAATTGGTTCTTTACCAAGAATATATGTCTGGAAAAAATCACCATAATCTTTGGCATTTTTTTCCATAAATCCCCAAGGGTTGAATAACCATTGGAAGCGTTGGATAAATTGGGGAGTTGTCAGAGTAGGTAAGCTGGGCATAATACAAAAGATTAAAAATGATTTCTTACTAGATTAACAAATATAACCATAAATGCCAAATATGTATAAAAAATCTATCTTGAGGTTATTTCTACCTATTTATATTGATGAGTTTGAATAGTTTTAATGTCAGGAGTCAGAATTCAGGATTCAGAAGTTATTAATGTTGACTTTTGACTTAATTTATCTCCCCATCTCCGTCATCTCCTCTGTTACCTGATCCTTCCTATTCTCTCCTATGTATTGTTACCCAATGAGAACCAATTTGTATTTTTCTTTCTTCCATTATTTGTTTAAATAAATCTGTAGTTAATGCTGCTTCTACAGGTAAAACTCCGGGGTGTTTCAATTTACCTTCTAATAATAATTTGGCAATACTACCAGTACCTAAACCAGAAGCAATGGCTGTATTTTCATGGATTAATGTAGAAACATAAGCTGCTGTTTTACTATCTTTTTTTCCTGTGACTTCTGCGCGTACTGCTACACCAATTCCAGTAAAGATATTAGTAAAATCGGTCATGCGATGACTAACATGAGATAAAAATTCAATGGTTTCTTTCTTCTGTATTAACCATTTAGGAAAAATATGGGCGGTTATCCAAGTGAGATGGTTATAAAAATCAGGAACTGAACCAAATTTAGTAATTACAGTTTTGACAGTGGGGAAAGAATGGGGTAAGGTGATAGTTTCTGGCATATCAAACCAGTAAACTCCATTGCGTTTGTAGGGTAGGGAAAAATTTATTTCTTCCCTATCAGTATAGGGTTTAATTAACTGCCATTTGCCATTAATCCAAGCATTAAAAGAATGTTGTAAACCTAAAAAAGTGGTTCGCATGACTGTAACACCAGCACCACCAGAACCAGATACTAAATAACTTAAATGTATTTTTTCTGGTAAATCAAATTGTTCGATTCCTTGACGGACTAAACTGTTAGAAATACCAGGGAAAATACCCGTGTTAATAATTGCGGTGACACCAGCATTAACAGCTTTTTCATGTAATTTTAGGGCTTTTTGGGTGTAGGAACGGTGATCACTAACATCAAGATAATTGACACCTTGATCAATGCAAATTTCTAAAACTTGGGTGTCTCGATAGTGAAATGGTCCTGCACAGTGGATAACGAGGTGAGAGTTGGCGATCGCCTCTTGTAATTTTTCCACCTCACTCAAATCTAAAATCAGAAATTGCTCTCTTCCTCCCGAAGACAAGCTGACACCCTTTCCCGTCTCTGGGGAACGTCCAGTGATGGTAATATTTGCCTGGGTGTGGCTGAGAATATCATTAGCAACTGCGCTACCAATGCGTCCCCTTCCACCTAGTATTAATACACGATCTGTCATGATTACAGTTTAGACAACATTATGACAACATTATGACAACATTATTTTTATTTCACCAGATTTGTGTCCCCTTTGTCATCAGTTGTAAGTATGATAAGAATATTAGGGTTCAGAAATGCTAAACCCCTAACCCAAGGAAATCTTCATACTGTTGATGACGGGTATTTTCTGGGGAGCATCCCAATGAAAGCATGAAGGCAAAAATAACCTTTAAATATGACGGTGACAGAATTGGCTAATATTTTGGGTGTGTCTCGCAAAACGGTTTCAGAAATTGTGAATGAACGTGCAAGTGTAACACCTAATATTGCTTTGCGGTTAGCAAGTGCTTTTCAAACTACGCCGGAACTGAGGAAGAGATTTGATGTTTATATCATTATTATAATTATTGTTGGGTTTCCTTGCGTCAACCCAACCTAAAAACTACTACAAACTACTGTTTAAGACCTTTAATAAATTCTGTTCTCGCATCAATAATGGAAGGCATGAAAACACAATTTACTAACAAATCTATATCTAAATCTGGTAATAATTCACTTTGATTAATTTGCTCATAGTTATTATTTTTCAGATGATAGAGAGATAATTGATCATTTTCCCAAAACCAGACTTCGGTAATATTAAACCTTTTATATTTTTCCAGTTTATCAATACTACCACTGGTAATATTCACCTCAATTGCTAAATCTGGATTGGATTTTTTTTCTCCGATATAATAAGATTCATCAGGTTCAAAGGAAGCATTCTTTTCTTTTGCGCGACGAGTAGCACTACCGACTGGGATAAAGTTTATCCCTGTTTCAAAGAGATATGCTTCTATCAAAATAGCGATAATTTTTTTGATATTTTCGTGTTGTTCACCAAGTGTCATAAATTCTATGCACCCATCAAGATAAGTTATCCGCAAGTTTCCAGCATCTGCGGTTAAGGTTTCTATGATTTCAAATTCCTTCCAGGTGTAATAACCAGGTAGAAGAAATCGCTGTTCGCAAATTGTGGTGGTTTTGTCTAAGGTTTGGATAGTCATAGTAAATTTATGTTTATGACTTTATTTTTGATTATAACTCATGGTTAAGAAACCTAGTTAGTTATTAAATCTTTTTTAAACTGCAAACATCACTATCTTACTATAAATTAGCTCAAAACAGCAAATTTTCAAAAGGATAACTTTGCTTCCAACGATAGGTATTAAAGTCCCGTTGATCTACTAGACCTGTCCGAAAATTAAAAAGGCAGTCTGTGTATGGCTTTGAGGATGTTCTCATTTCAGCCAGACTTGACGTAATCATCAGGGCTAGAGATAGTTACTGTTAGTATAGCCCGGAAAAAAT
>NZ_BJCE01000339.1:0-4346 GCF_005402885.1 Sphaerospermopsis reniformis | reverse complement strand
TCCCTGTGCTTGGGGTAAAAATTGTTTAATTACACAATAAGGTTTTGATGGTTTATCCTCATCAATAGCTAAAAATGTTCTCCCAAAACCACCTTGACCTAAAATTGATTGAGGTGCATATCTTTCCTTTAGCAGTAACTTATTACCGCACTTTTGACAATATTGAAAATTATCAGGATTAGGAAAAAGACAGTCAGGATTAAGACATTGACGCATAGACTCAAAACCAACACACTGTTATAATTTTACCCTAATTAATCAAAACCTACGGAAAATCTCTCTAAACCTCCTCCCTTCGTGTCCTTTGCTTCTACCCTTCGGGAACTGCTTCGCAGAACGTGGTTCATTACTTAGAAATTTAACACACCACAACCAAATTAAAACTTCTGACCAATACCAATATGCACCCGACTTTCACCTTGATCATTAATTCCCAAATCAGCACGAATTAAACCTAAAGGCGAATCAACGCGCACACCCGCACCATAACCAAAACCACTACCAGGTTTATTTCGCACATTAGCTGGTTCTCCAATCACGGTATCACCAGAACCTAAATCAGTGGCAAAATCAGCAAATATCACACCCCCAGCAATAGGGAAGATCGGAAAACGATATTCAGCAGAAGCTAACACATAACTACGACCACTTCCTACTTTACCACCATCATAACCGCGCACTGAGTTAGAACCACCTAAGTTAAAAGTTTCATAAGGTGGTAAGTCACCCACTACAGTACCAGCTTGCAGGTTTAAAGCAAATACTTGGGGTTGTGTGCTGTTAAATAAATTTACGGGCATAAATTGACTATAGTTGCCCCGTAGCCGATTCATGGTAATCTGTCCATTACCTACAGGTATAGATTGTTCGGTGCTGAATGTGAGAATTGAACCTTCAGTTGGTTGCACTGGGTTATCCCGCTTGTCTTTGGTGGCTGTAAATGATACGGTAGCTAGGTCATCCACACCAGTATCACTCAAGGATAATTGGTTATTGTTAGCATCTCTGGGGGTAATATTTCCAGAGCGATCGCGGATGGTAACACGAGTATAATTCAGAGCTACAGCAGCATCCCAACCATCTATTTCTTGTTGCAAACTCACACTAGCGCCTATTTTCCCTTCCCGCACTTTATCACCATTCGGCAGTTTGATTTTATCGTCAAAGGTATCGGAAATTTGTCTTCTACGGAAGGTTTTGATGTTATAACCCAAACGTTCAGGGTTGGTTTCTCGATAAGGACTGTTAAAATTAGTATTAAACAGTACATCCTGTCTGTTTAGTTCCACATTTGCAGACAAGGTATCATTCACACCACCAACATTTTGATCTCTATAACTAACAATCACTGATATCCCATCATCAGCATTATATCCACCTCCCAGGTTAATAGAACGCGCTCCTACTTCTTGCAGTTCATAGATTAAATCTAGTTTTTTTGCGTCTCCTTCAAATGCAACATTGACGCTTTTAAATAAACCTAATTTATATAAAGTTTGGATATCTTGCCGTGCTAAATCTTCTGCAAATACTTTTCCGGGTTTTAGTTTGAGTTGCTGTCTGATAAAATCTGCTTTACTACGTCCTTTGATGGGATTACCATTTTGATCAAATTTTTCGCCTTCTTCGCTCAAAAACCGAAATTTGATATCACCTACTAAACCTTCTGCTACATTGACTGTGAGGATACCTTGACGGTTCGGTTGAATTGATAATACTCTGGCTAGGGTATAACCGTTATCTTTATACCATTGGTTAATTTGCTGTACTATGTTCTGAAGTGCTGCTGGACTGATATCTTTACCAATCTGATTTTGGAAATTTTCTAAGGCTACTTGATAAGTAAGAACTTTTGCACCAGTTAATTGTAATGCTTGTACAACTATTGGTTGCACTTGATAAACTACATTTACACCAGCGGATGTATTGCTACTGTTAACTGTCGCATTAGCAAATAAACCAGTGTCTAAAATTGCGGCTACATCCTGTTGAAGTTGGGTTTGACTAGTTCCTCCTCCAGTTTGGGTTTTAATAACTTTACGAATGATTTGCTCTAATTCTGCATTAGCGCCTATGATCTGGACATTGGTGGCGGTAACTACTAAATTAGCATCTGTAATTAAGTTGTTATTGTTGTTATTATTATTATTAAAATTATTGATATTTGTCCGTACAACTACTGGTTGCGATATCGGTTGAGAGCTAAATTCTATGGCATAAGTAGTTTCTGGTGCTGTTAAGGTTTCTACCTGTGCTGTTTGAGTTTCTACATCAGGCACTATTACCACATCTGTTGTTGCGGTTTTATGCTCTTGATTTGTGTTTTGAGTGGGTGCAGCATTGACTTGCTGAGTGGCATTACTAACAGCTAAAGTAGCTAAGGTAAAAATTGCCGCAGAAGAAACTCGCATAATTAATGATAATCTTTGCTGTAGATACTTATGGATTAAGAGACCAAATTTGTAATTTTTTGTTTCTGGTTAGATTTTTGCTACTACTATGCTACTACAAAAGCTGACGGTGTTAGGCGATCGCTGAGAATAAAGATCCCCGGCTTCTTTGAGAAGTCGAGGATCTGGGTACAGGTGTTTTGGTTGTTTTGGTAATTGGTATTACTTATTATCAGGCTTGATGATGACAAATTGCAAGACCCAATCTAAAGTCCAAAATCTAAAATCTAAAATCCAAAATCTAAAAAGATCCCCGGCCTCTTTGAGAAGTCGAGGATCTGGGTACAGGTGTTTTGGTTGTTTTGGTAATTGGTATTATTCATTATCAGGCTTGATGATGACAAATTGCAAGCCCCTATCTAAAATCTAAAATCTAAAATCTAAAATTTAAAATCTAAAATCCAAAATTCTATGCGTGATCTATCTCAATTACCTTTATTGAAGCAGTCTCCAGATAAAAGTTCTCGTTTACAGTTACTGGTTTTAAGTAATGGTCATGGTGAAGATATCATTGCTGCACGGATCATTAAGGAACTGCAACAGTTATCTTCTCCTCCTGATATTTTTGCTTTACCCATAGTGGGTGAAGGTCGTGCTTACCAAAATTTAAATGTGCCTTGTATTGGTGAAGTTAAGACTATGCCTTCTGGTGGTTTTATTTATATGGATAGTCGTCAACTGATGCGGGATGTCCAGGGTGGTTTGGTACAACTGACTTGGAAGCAGATTCAAGCGGTGCGTCATTGGGTAAGTTCGCAAACAAAGTTAGATAATCAAAAGGCGATTTTAGCTGTGGGGGATATTGTACCACTGTTGTTTGCAGCTATCAGCGGTGCTAATTATGCTTTTGTGGGAACGGCAAAATCTGAATATTATGTGCGGGATGAGTTGGGTTTATTACCCAGAAAGTCAAAATCGACACGTTGGGAAAATTTTTCAGGTTCTATTTATCATCCTTGGGAAAGGTGGTTGATGAGTCGTCGTCTTTGTCGGGCGGTGTTTCCTAGAGATGCGCTGACAACAGAAATTTTAAGAAAGTGGCCTATTACAGCTTTTGATGTGGGAAATCCTATGATGGATGGTTTAGAACCTTCTTTTGGCACTTCTAGATTTGATCATGATAGTTTTGAACAACAAGAGATTGTTCGTCCTTTGGTTGTGACTTTGCTTCCCGGTTCTCGTGCAGGTGAGGCTTATGATAATTGGGAAGTGATGATGATCGCTGTATCAGCTTTGATTGAGAGTTTCCGGGAGCGAGAGATGGTGTTTTTAGGTGCGATCGCTCCCGGTTTAGATGGCAATATTTTTACTCAAACTTTAAAAATTCCAGGTTGGCAAAAATGCGATCAATCTCCAGTTCAACTGGCTGATGCTCATGCTTTGATTTTTAAACAAAAAAATGCTTATCTTATTCTCACTCAACAAGCTTATAATGATTGTTTACATTTGGGGGATTTAGCGATCGCAATGGCAGGTACAGCAACAGAACAATTTATTGGTTTAGGCAAACCAGCGATCGCTATTCCCGGTAAAGGTCCTCAATATAATCCTGCTTTTGCAGAAGCCCAAAGTCGTCTTCTAGGATCATCTCTAATTTTAGTAGACCAACCAACAAAAGTTGCCCAAGTAACACAGTCCCTGCTACAAAATCCCGATCTTTTACACGAAATTTCTGAAAATGGAGTTAAAAGGATGGGTTTACCTGGTGCTGCCAAACGTATTGCTGAATGTTTGCAAGAACGTTTAACTTAACCTGCTATATAAAACCGAGACAAAACTAGACTTTACTTTCTACTTCAACGGGAGCATGGGAGCAGTTATCCCTCAGTAGACTTTCACGCCTTAGCCAGACGCGATAAATTAATTGCAGCGTTTAGATCCCTATCTATCTCAAAA
>NZ_BJCE01000338.1:0-4364 GCF_005402885.1 Sphaerospermopsis reniformis | reverse complement strand
CCAGTCACCAGTCCCCAGTCACCTTATCTAACGTACACCAGCTTTGACACCAGTACCGTTTTTCTGTGTAGCATCTTCAGGAAGTTCCACACCAAAAACGCGAGCAAAAGCTTTTTCTACCTTATACCCAGAATCAATAGATTCTAACGGATCTTTCCGTAGACGGTGACGCAGACATAAAGTAATTACCCGACGAATATCATCAACAGTAACTTCTGTGCGTCCTTCAAAAGCAGTTAAAGCTTTAGCAGCACGGTTAGTAACAATATCACCCCGCAAACCATCCACATCTAACTCTGAACAAACCTCAGAAATTTTCACCCGCAGATCATAATCAAGATTCACCTGGGGTAACAATTCCTGAGCTTTAACAATCTTCTCCTGTAAAGCTTCCTGATCCGCCTTGTGTTGTTCCAAATATCCCACAGGGTTGCGATCAAAATCTCCCCGTTGTTCCACAATTTGCACCCGCAAAGCAGGTTCTTTCACCGTGTGAATTTCCGCGTGCATTCCAAAACGGTCAAGCAACTGGGGACGCAGTTCACCTTCCTCCGGGTTTCCCGAACCCACCAACACAAACCGAGCAGGGTGACGGATAGAAATACCTTCCCGTTCCACAGTGTTCCAACCACTAGCAGCAGAGTCCAGAAGAACATCCACCAAATGGTCATCTAACAGGTTCACCTCATCCACATAGAGAATACCCCTGTTTGCTTTAGCTAAAAGACCCGGTTCAAAAGCTTTCACACCTTCAGACAAAGCCTTTTCAATGTCGATAGTACCGCAAACCCGGTCTTCAGTAGCACCCAATGGTAAATCTACCATTTGCACTTTTTTATGAGCTATGGGAATTTCAGCCCCTTGTGCAGCTAACTGACGGACTTCATCGCTCATCAAGTCCGGGTCATTGGGGTCACTGTTGAAGGGGTCATTGGCAACTACGGGTATCTCTGGCAACAGGTCAGCCAAAGCACGGATAGTTGTAGATTTGCCGGTGCCGCGATCGCCCATGATCATCACACCACCAATTTTAGGATCAATCACATTTAACAGCAGAGCCAGTTTCATTTCTTCCTGGCCGACAATAGCAGTAAACGGAAAGACCGCACGACGCGCACTTGCTGTAGTTTGAGCAGTTGGAGTCACTAAATTACCTTAACAATATTTTTCTTATTACAACTTCCTATTTTGCCACATTTCGGGGCATGGGGCATTGGGTTATTCATCCTCCCAGTCACCAGTCACCAGTCCCCAGTCCCCAGTCCCCAGTCCCCAGTCCCCAATCTCATATAATCAAAATATTCAAAGACCAGTGAAATCTATCATGTTAGATTACAATCCCCTGGCTTGTATGCCTTCTTCAGAAGAATTACCAGACTCAGACGAAACACCTGTGGATAATGAATTACAAGATTTAATTCCTGGATTGCTTAAAGCAATATTAGCAATAATTTGGGCTGACCGCATGGACTGGTTTTTTGGTGTGGATATGGGCATTTATTATGACCCCTATCAACCACCAATTGTCCCCGATGGATTTTTAAGTTTAGGGGTTGAGCGTTTTTATGATGAAAACTTGCGTCCTAGTTATGTACTTTGGGAAGAAGAAAAATTACCAATTTTGGCGTTAGAAGTTGTTTCTCACAATTACAGGAATGAGTATTCAACAAAAAAAGATGAATATGCCAAATTAGGTATATTATATTATGTAGTTTATAATCCCACTCGTCGCCGTAAACCCCGGTTAGAAGTTCACAAATTAATCAATGGAGTTTATAAATTACAAGATGGTAATATCGTTTGGTTGCCAGAAATTGGTTTAGGAATTGGTATAGAAAGAGGAACTTACCAAGGCATTACTAGAGAATGGATGTATTGGTATAACCAACAAGGAAAACGCTTTTTTACACCAGAAGAACGCGCCCAATATTCCCAACAACGCGCTCAAATTTTAGCAGAACGTTTACGAGAAATGGGAGTAGATCCTGATAGCTTAGTTTAAGCAATAAAGGACTTCCAGGAAATAAATTATCCAATCTTGTCTTGTGGGATGGGCTTCTAGCCCGTCCAGGTTTAATTACGGCTGATGACTACGACGAATTTCTGTAATTTGGTCTGCTACATCCAATAGAGATTTCGGCATTTGTGGACCAGTGAGAATGATATCAATATGAGAAGGACGGTTTGCTAGAAACTGTAAAACCTCTGTTTCTGGAATTAAACCAAAATTAATCGCTAAACTTAACTCATCCAAAACCACAAGAGAATATTTCCCTTCAGATACTACCTGTTGTGTATATTGCCACAACTTTTGTAATGCTTGGCTTTCTGTTTCATCTAAATTTGGTGTATCTATACAACGTGGTAAATCACAACGAATCCAATCTAAATTTTGCCCCATTTGTATAGGTTTGTCCTGTCCTTGATAAATACCACCTTTGAGGAACTGCACTATTAACACTGGTGTACCTTGTCCAGCAATTCTTAATGCTTGTGATATAACACTAGTAAAAAAGTTACGATGAGGGCTAGTGAAAACCTGTACTAATCCAGCTACAGAATATTGTAAGCTGAGTGTTGAATTGATACTGGGGGTTTCTAATTGGGCAACCATCATAATGAAGATAAACGGTAGTATCTATCAATTATCTAAGATAACAGGACTTACGCAAAAGGAAACGAAAGTAGGGGTAATTCATGAATTACCCCTACGCAAGAATAAGGTTTTCAGTCACATCTTGCGTAAGTCCTAGATAATTTTAATTTTTTGAGTAAAACAGAGTTAGGCAGTAGTGAATTTTAAATGATGATGATGAGGAGTGAATTGTGGTGAAATTGGTGATTTTAGGAGGTTCAGGCTCAGGAAAAAGCACTCAAGCACAAAGGCTTTGCAAATACCTTGATATGCCTCTGATTTCCACCGGTGAGATTTTAAGGGAAACTATATCTGGTAATAAATCAGCTAATGGGTACGGTGAACCAAATGATTTAGTCTCCTCTGCCAAACCTTATCTAGAAAAAGGGGAATTAGTTCCTGATGAAATGATGATTGAATGTATCAAAGTTCGCCTCAGTCAACTGGATGTTAGTTGTGGTTGGATCTTAGAAGGCTATCCCCGAACTGCTTTTCAAGCTGAAGAACTAGATTTTTTGTTGGACAGTTTAGGGCAAAAAATAGACTGGGCTATTTATCTGCAAGTACCAGAAGCGGTAATGGTTAGCCGTTCTTTAGGGCGATCGCTCCCAGATGATCAACCAGAAATTGTCCAGCGGCGTGTAGAACTATTCTATGATTGCACCATTCCTATTTTAGAATATTATGATCGTCGTCGCCGTCTATTAACCATTAATGGTGACGACTCACCAGAACAAGTACAGCACAATATTCTGAGTTTAATTGGTGATGGGTGACAGGTGATGGGTGACTGGGGACTGGTGACAGTGAATAGATAATTATTTATTCCCAATTCCCAATTCCCAATTCCCTGACTTCTGATAATCTCAAAGCAGAATGAACAAATTTTCAAAATTCTGAGGCAAATTAAATGGCTTGGCAGCGTCCCGATGGTCGAAACCCTTATGAACTACGTCCACTGAGTTTTTCACCTAATTTTACCCGCTTTGCCCCTGGTTCAGTGTTAGCAAAATGCGGTGATACTCAGGTACTTTGTACTGTAAGTGTCACTGAGGGAGTACCCAGGTTTTTAACCGGGAGTGGTAAAGGTTGGTTAACGGCTGAATATCGGATGCTACCATCTGCCACCCAACAGCGACAGGAAAGGGAATTATTAAAATTATCGGGACGGACACAAGAAATTCAACGTTTAATTGGACGTAGTTTAAGGGCAGCTTTAGATTTTGAAGTGTTGGGAGAACGGACGCTAACTGTAGATGCTGATGTATTGCAAGCTGATGCGGGAACGAGAACAACAGCAATCACAGGTGGTTTTGTGGCTTTAGCCCATGGTATTTCTCAATTATTGCAGCGGGGAGTATTAGAGCGATCGCCGTTGTGTGGACAAGTGGCAGCAGTTTCTGTGGGCTTATTAGAGTCAGAAGCATTTTTGGATCTTAACTACATTGAAGACGTAGCCGCCACTGTAGATTTTAACGTTGTCATGAATCACAATCTAGGAATTATTGAAGTCCAGGGAACAGCAGAGGACGGCAGCTTTAGCCGTCAGCAGTTAAATCAATTGTTAGATATTGCCGAAAAAGGGATACAAGAATTATTAATAGCTCAACGGGATGCAATACCTAATTGGAATACCTTGTTTGCTTTGGGGTAATGGGTAATGGGTAATTATTTTTTCCTGCCTCCTTCCTCCTGCCTCCTGCCTCCTGCCTCCTGCCTCCTGCCTCCT
>NZ_BJCE01000337.1:0-4384 GCF_005402885.1 Sphaerospermopsis reniformis | reverse complement strand
TCTGCCTCCTGCCTCCTGCCTCCTGCCTTCTGCCTCCTGCCTTCTGCCTCCTGCCTCCTGCCTCCTGCCTTCTGCCTTCTGCCTCCTGCCTTCTGCCTTCTGCTATAATTAAACGTAAAATAGATGATAGAACCCCGATTTTTTAAAGAAGTCGGGGATCTGGATATTTAAGTTAACTATTGGGAAAAATCTTCCTCATCTTCTGCAATGCTTTCTGTTTGACGCTCCTGCTGAAGTTGGTTTAATAAACTCAGCACTTTAGTACCACGTTCAAGAGAGCGATCCTCAACAAAGATCACTTCTGGAGTACGACGCAGCCTTACTCTAGCACCTAGTTCACTACGGACATAACCAGTTGCTGATTTTAAACCCTCCATTGTTTCAGCTTTAGCTTCCTGGGTCCCATAAATACTGACGAAAATTTTAGCGTGTTGCAAGTCACCGGAAACATCTACATCGGTGACACTCACCATTCCTGTACCCACACGGTCATCTTTAATACCGTTGAGCAACATTTGGCTAACTTCCCGTTTAATTAATTCAGCAACGCGGGAAACGCGGCGATTTGTAGCCATATAAATTCCGCCTTCTCACAGAGGTTTTACGATATGATATAGATGCAAATTCAGGATAATAGCTGTAAAACTTACAGCAATTGTCCTGATGTTTAAACCCTATTCAGGTTTTAGTTTAGATTGTACTCAAACCCAGCATCGCCCGGAGAGTCAAAGTTACGAAAAAGAACCCTCCTACTAATAAACCAAGCACTGCTATTAGAGTACCTGGGCGTTTTAAAAAAGGCATCAATGGCTGAAAGGTATTCAGCAAAAGACCTAAGACGATAGTAACCAAGTACCGGGGGTAGCGAAATACGTTATCCCAAAATCCATCAAACATTTGAATATAGACTGCCTTGTTATAAACTATAGTTTGTTTTCAGGTGCTTATTTAATTTAATTGTAGTCTATAGGGTTGAAAATTGCTCAATTCATATAAAATAACTAATTGGTAATAGGTAATTGGTAATGGGTAATTGGTAATTAGTAATTTTTATTTTAATAGAAATATAGAAATATATATGATTAGTAAAGTTTCTCAAACAACTTACCCGCGTCCTTTTTTAAAGTGGGCGGGAGGTAAAGGTAGGTTGATTTCTCAATATCAAAAATATTTTCCCACAAATTACCAGCATTATTATGAACCCTTTTTAGGTGGAGGGGCGGTTTTTTTTCATCTCCAAGCACAAAACATATTTTCCCAAGCTGTTTTAACTGATATTAATACTGATTTAATTACGACCTATTGCTGTGTTAGAGATCATGTTGACGAATTAATTGAACGTCTACAAAAACACAAGGAAAAACATCATAAAAATCATGGAGATTATTATTATAAAATACGTTCTAATTCGGAAGGAACAGATTTACAGAAAGCAGCTAGGTTTATTTATTTGAATAAAACCTGTTTTAATGGTTTATATCGAGTCAATTCTCAAGGTAAATTTAACGTTCCTTTGGGTAGATATAAAAATCCTGGTATTTGTCAGGAAGATGTTTTAAGACTTGCATCAAAAGCACTTGCTACAGCAGACATTGAAAACGCAGATTTTACCACAGTTTTGAATTATGCTACTAGCAGTGATGATTTTGTTTTTTTTGATCCTCCCTATCAACCTCTGAGTGAAACCAGTAATTTTACAGCTTATAGTAAATATTTATTTGGGGAAAAACAGCAACAACAATTAAGAGATGTATTTGCAGAATTAGCTAAACGGGGTGTTAAGGTAATGTTAGCAAATTCAGATTGTGATTTTATTCGTGATCTTTATCGTCGGTTTAATATTCATGCAATTTCCGCTGCCAGATCCATTAATTCTAATGTTAATAAGCGGGGTAATATTAGTGAGGTTTTAGTGACTTCTTATTAGAGGATGTCTGAATCAGACAAAAAAGATTGGAAGTAAGTATTCAGATATAGCAATTTTTGATATCCAGATCCCTAAGTAATATTGTTAATTTTCTGCGATATAATCTACAAAATCAGGAATTTGTTGATGATCTGGCAACTTTTGTAAAATTTCTTTCTCATCATTAAACTTGCGTTGAGCGATCGCTATTTCCTCTGGTTTATTACTAGAAAATGTCAATTGTTTAACCGCTTAGTTTTTTCCATACTGATCCACTGCTAAATACAGCAGTTTCCGTTATTATGAGGTACAGATATTAATGATAAAACCCTTGTAACACGGGCATACTTCGACTTACTTCGACTTACTTCGACACCGCCCTTCGACACCGCTCAGGACAGGCTCAGGACAGGCTCAGGACAGGCTCAGTACAAGTCGCTCAGTACAAGTCTTGCCTGTTCATAGTGTACCTCATGACACTGGGAAGTGCTGTTAAGTTGTCCCAAAATTACCACTTCCTAAAATTTTGAGCAGTTGATATTTTCCACCGACATTATTCATAATAGCACCACCATCACAGAGATGATCCCCCTCTTCATCTTCAGCATGAGTAAATATTAAGAAATTTTACTTGATCTATACTATACCAAATATGCTATGATTGGTGAAATTTACCTTGGTTGATTTATTAAGTATTTTTACGGTAATGATTCCGGGGTAAGATCCCCGACTTCTGTTAATAAACCATAATTTCTTGTCACGATTAAATAAAAAATTCGGGGATCTGACGGGGAATTTTTCAAAAAGTCAAAATAAAATTAATCAAACAGGAAAATCATGAACAATAAAATTCGTTATCCCCTACTAAGTTTAAGCGTCTTATTTATTCTCATTTATGCTTTCATCCCATCCAGTAGACAATATTTTTCATATTTCGTAGTTTTGGGATTTGCCGTATTAACTATTTATTTAACATGGGATGGTTATGACATCAGAAAAAAATTACAAAATCAATTTCAACCATCTTTAAAACAAGGGATAGCGAATGCAATTAAAGATGTTTATAATCGTCATCCAACAAAATATGAACAAATTAATAAAGCAGCTTTAATAGACAGTGTGACAAATTCTCACTTACAAGACTGGGAAAAAAAGAAACGTTATTATCAATCTTTGCCAAATTTCCTCTTATCAATCGGATTATTTGGTACTTTTTTAGGAATTACTTTAAATCTGTTATTGATTAGCGGTAATCTAGGAGGTGAAGTAGACATACAAACAATTTTACCAAATATTGTTAACTCAATGGGTGTAGCTTTTGGTAGTAGTTTATTTGCATTAGCTTGTAGTATTTTTTAGTTAAATTTTACCCAGTATCAGAATTAGAAATAGAAAAAGAAAACTTAATCATCTCCATAGAACATTCCATTGATAATGAATTTTTGCTAAACAGTCAAACTACCAGCAAAATAGATCAGTTAATTACATCTATTAATAACTACTCTGATAGCTTAAAAAGTTTCCTTTCAGGTTTAGATCAAAACACCAAAAAATTTGCAACTGCGATCACGGAAGCTACAGATAAAATTAACACCTCAGCAAACAACTTTCAAACTATTGTTAATCAATCTTCCCAAACCATGCAAACAGGAGCAAATGTTTTAAATAATGCTACTGCTAATATAGCAAACTTAACTACAAAATTTGTTGATATTTCCTCATCCTTACTCACATCATCACAATCATTTGAAAAATCTATATCTTCCCTAGAAAAATATGGAGATAGTTTAGAAAATCTCAGTGATAGCTTAATCAATAATTCCCAACAAATCCAACAATTAGCTCAAAATAATACAGATAATATAAAAAGTCTCAGTAACAGATTAATTAGTAATTCTAACGATGTAAAAAACCTCATACAAAATAATCAACAAAATCTCACTACCGTTACAGATCGTCTCTTGCAGAATGTTAACAGTATTTCCACATCTACCCAAACATTTAATAATAATGTTAACCAAATTGTCACATCTTTAAATCAACATAGTTTACAAGTAGGAGAATATAATACAAACCTCCAACAATTAGCAGGATTAATCAACAATGCAACCCAATCATCTAATAATAATATACCCCAATTAGCCTCTATGTTAGGAAATCAAGTTAATCAATTACAAACTACCGCCAACCAACTCAATCAAAATTCCCAAATGTTGCAACAAATCAATAGTAACCTATCTGTATTATTAACCAACTTCCAACAATTCCAACAATCACAAAATTAACAACTATAAAATTAAATTAACCAGATCCCCGACTTATTTTACTATTCTGTCAATCAAATATAAATTGATAAGCTGTTGTGCAGCTAGATTGTATAATAGGGAATTAAGTAACTAAGCGATCGCTTCTGAATTATGCCAGCAAAAAACCATCTGTCTCAAGAACAGAGAGAAAAGCTGTTAAAACACCTAAAAG
>NZ_BJCE01000336.1:0-4408 GCF_005402885.1 Sphaerospermopsis reniformis | reverse complement strand
AGTCTCAATTCAATACTTGATATCACCGTATTATATATCAAGTAGTTGATTTTTTCCTAAAAATATATTGATTTTTGTCAATATAAGTATAGTTTTGTCTATGAAATTGTCAACTTAGGACTTGCTCTTTAGGTGTAGTTTTGTGGAGGCTATCACTTACATCCATTCATTGAAGAGCTATTATGGTTGATAACGGAGGCTAAAATGAAAGCCTTGATCTTGGACGTTATTACCCCTGTCCTTTAAATCTACAAAGGGAATGGCATAATCTAAACGCATACTTAGGTTATCAATCCCTAAAGCCTGATTCCACAGAAACCCTAATCCTGTACTGAGTAGTAATTTTTGATCGGGTGATGTATTCGGGTTACCGGATTGGTTCCAGACTACACCTAGATCCAGAAAAGGTGCGATCTGAATCATCGGTAATCCAGATTCATTCCTCTGGATGGTAATTCTGTCTTCTACTGCAAATCTCACACCATAATCACCAGAGCGGATATTTTGCCGATAACCGCGGACTGACTGTCCACCCCCAATGACAAATTGTTGGGAAGCTAATAAACTGTTGAGTGTGAATTGCCAATCCGCTTGTATGAGCAATAAATGATTATTATTTAATCGTTGCGATCGCTGTAATTGACCTGTCCAACTAAAAAAGCGACCATCAGGTACAGGGTCTTGACTAATTGTAGCATTAAATAAACCTACACCAAGGTTAAATTGCGATCGCCCAAACCACACACCTTGAGGATCTCGGTTAAGATACTCTTGACCAAACCTAATTACACTGGTACGACTACCATCAAACTGAAAAGTCCCACCACCAACAAAAGTCTGACCACTTTGATGGGTAAATCCTAATGATAAAGCAAATTCTTCCCGGGGCGATCGCCATAGTGGTTGACGGTAGTTAATTTCATACAGTTCTTGCTCACCCTCAATATTTAGGTCTCTAAAAGGTAACTCAGTGATCTTGGTTCTACTGGGTGAAACCCGCAATCCCAAGGTTCCATTCATCCCATTCACGGGAATCTGATAACTTAAATTAAATACCTGAGAACCTCCTGTGAATGTGCGGTAATAAGAACCTGTTAGCAGGTCTCCCAGTCCAGTCAGGTTACGATAACCGAATTCTAACCCCAATCTCTCACCACCAACGCTGACAGGGTAATAGTTATCAATTAACAACTTACTTGTAAAAGATTCAGCCTCCTGTACTGTGACTACTAGTAAACTTTCTCCTTCTTCTCCCGTAGGACGTAGACTGGCTTCTATATTTTTAAATAGGGGGTCAAGTCGTAGTAACCGCAGTTGATCTTCCAGTTTAACGGTATTGAGAGGTACTGTATTAGCTAGTTGAATACGACTGCGAATATAACTAGGATTGACTCGTTGTGTTCCTCTAATATCAATTTTTGCCAAACGTCCTTCAATCACCCGAATCACTAAAATACCATCTGTGTTGTCAGGTTGGGGGGTTACGCTAACGGCTCTAGAATTGAGATAATTCCGATTTAGATATAGTTGGGTAACAGCATCACTCACTGCTCTGATCTGTTCTAGGGTTAATTCCCGTTCTTCAAATTCCTTCACTAAAGGGGTAAAATCTTTTTCATTAAAGACTGTACTGCCTATGACACGAATTTGACGAATATAAAATTTTGCTGCAGGTTGGGGGGTTTCCTGTGGTGATTGTTGAGCAAGTGTAGGTGTTGCTAACTTGGTATCCGAATTAGTAATAGGGTTATTAATATCACTAGCTAGGCTACGCTGTCCATTAATACTAAGTAAAAAAGATGTGGACAAAATTAATAGATAATGAGAAAAAAAATTGGGTCGTTCTTGCTGAGTTGCTGATTCAGACTTGATTCCAGTCATGTTTCCTGGGTTCATGTGACTGCGCTGGGATGGTATCAAATGGGTGGGTACAAGTATTTAGATATCATACTTTTGACAGTCAGTAGCCAAAGCTTTGTAGCTAAACTTGCTATTATTAATAATTATTAACATTATCCTGTTAAAGTAAAAATGAGACATTGTATACTAATGCCATATGAAAAATGGGATTGATTGTATGTCACCGTTAGTATCTATTGTTATTGTTAACTACAACCGGGAAAATTATTTAGGTGCTGCTATTGCCAGCGTATTACAGCAGACATGGACGGATTTTGAGTTACTTGTCTGGGATGATGGCTCTACAGATGGGTCAGTAGCCATCGCCCAAAAATATGCTCACCAAGATCAACGTGTAAGGGTAGTAGCAGCAGCACACCAAGGAAGTGTGAAAGCTCACAAAGCAGTCATAGCTCAAACTAGAGGTACTTATCTGGGTTGGGTAGATAGTGATGATATCCTCGCTCCCACTGCTTTGGCGGAAACTGTACCTATCCTCAATCATCAGCCAGATGTGGGATTAGTTTATACTGATTATGTAGATATTAATGCAGCCGGTGAACTGCTTGGCTATGGTCGTAGCTGTAGTATTCCCTACTCTCCCCAAGAGTTACTAGTCAACTTTATGACCTTCCACTTTCGGTTACTGCGGTATTCAGTTTACCAACAAGTGGGGGGTGTAGATATATCTTCCTCAGACTACGCCTATGATTATGACCTATGTTTACGGCTGTCGGAAGTTACCCAAGTGCGGCGGGTCGATAAACCTCTCTACCTTTACCGCAGACATAACCAAAGTATCTCTGCAACTCAGAGATCCAAGCAAATCCTTTATTCTCAACAGGCGATCGCGCGAGCATTGCAACGTCGAGGACTGGCTGAGAAATATCGCATAGATGTAGAATTATCAACAGGTCGCTTTATATTGCGACACCAGCAACCTTTAACAACAACTATAGCAACAACCTTTAAAAGTCTATTTATTCAAACCAAGAAACTCTCACTAGGTGCTGCTTGTTGGGGAATCTTTTCCTTGGGGGGAATTAACACAGCGATCGCCCAAGATCAACAGATCATTTCCGCTCCAGATGGCACAAATACCATTGTGACACCCAACGGTAACACAACAGATATTACAGGTGGTACATCTTCTGGTGCTAACCTTTTTCACAGTTTCCAACGGTTTGGACTTAGTTCAGGACAAAGTGCTAACTTCCAAGCTGATACAAATATACAAAATATTCTCGGTCGCATTGTGGGTGGTGATGCTTCCGTCATCAATGGATTAATTCAGGTGACAGGGGGTAATAACCCGAACTTATTTTTGATGAATCCTGCGGGATTTATTTTTGGTGGGGAAGCCAGTTTATATATTCCTGGTTCCTTTAATGTTACTACTGCCAACGGAATCAGATTTGATAACGGGTGGTTTAATGCTGAGGGTAACAATGACTATAGTAATTTATTCGGTAACCCTAACGGATTTGCCTTTACCACCAGTCAACCAGGAGCAATCATCAATGCTGGTAAATTAGAAGTAGGTACAGGGCAAACTCTGAGTTTATCAGCTGGTACTGTGGTAAATACAGGAACACTCACAGCATCCGGTGGACAAATTCTAGTTACATCCGTACCTGGTGAGGGTTTCATAAACCTGAGTATACCGGGAAATATTTTGAGTTTAGACATTCCCAATAGGAATGAACTTAATAATTGGACATTACCCATCCCATCTTTACCACAACTGCTCACAGTGGGTAATACTGACACCGGGTTAACCGTCTCAGAGAATATTGTCACCCTGAATAATACTACCATCCCATCTACTCCGGGTACAACCATTGTCAGTGGTAATCTCAATACTGGGTCAATAGGGGGGAGAGTTAATATTTTAGGTGCAAAGGTAGATTTAATTGATGCCAATATTAATGGTGGCAGTGGGAGCAATATCAACGTAGAAGATAGAGACAATCTTAATATTGATAATATTACTGGTACTGCCTATGGCAGCAACATTAATCTCACAGCTACCAATGATATTACTCTTGGTAACACTAATTTACAGTTAGGTGCTGGTTATGACACAAATAGTTTAACCATCACTTCCACAAGTGGCGCTGTTAAATTTGTTGACCCCAATAGCACTCTCAACACCAATGGGGCAAATCTTAACATTTCTGGTGCTAGTCTAGTCTTGGGAAATCTTCAGACGGGAAATGATTTTAATGGTAGTGGCAACGTAAAATTATTTGCAAGTGGTAACATTACTGCGGGTGATATTGTTAGCGCTGGTAATGGTTATGATTCTGGTAATATTTCCGTAGAAAGTACCACTGGCGAAATCAAATTAGGAAATTTGCAAACGGGAAATTATGATATTGGTGGTTTTAGTTCTACTGGCGACGTAAAATTGTTTGCAAGTGGTAACATTACTGCGGGTAATATTTTTAGCGCTGGTAATGGTTATGATTCTGGTAATATTTCCGTAGAAAGTACCACTGGTGAAATT
>NZ_BJCE01000335.1:0-4436 GCF_005402885.1 Sphaerospermopsis reniformis | reverse complement strand
ATATTAAAATTAAAACTGGCATTATCAGCTAAACTAGCTCCCGGTGGTAAGACAATTTCCCCAGCACCGCTAATAATATTCACATCATTGAAATTGATATTCCCAACTAAATCTTGAAGAACAATAGGAAGTCCAAATACTGATTGCATTCCCGAAAACACTGTAGACACTTTTCCAATTTGTCTAATTTTTTGTTGATTAGAACGACCTTGATAACCAACATTGAAATGCCTACCTTCAGTTTCAATCACTACTCGGTTGCCATCCAATACCCAATAAAATTGTTTATCATCGGGATAATAAGAAATATTCGCTGATTTAATAGTAAGATCATTAAATTCTCCTTCCTGGAAACGATTACCTGCTGTAAATTTATCTAAGTCAAAACTGAATTGAGAATAAAAATCAAATTTTAAATGTTGAAAATTTCGAGGATCAATAATTAGTTTATCACTTGTATTTACCAAAAATGGATATCTTGATGCACTGTTATCTAACAAGTTACGCATCAAGGTTCTCAATATTTTTTTATTTTCTTCTGGTGTTAATTGTGATTCATCTTCTGGTTTTTGTTCTGGTTTTTGTTCTGGTGTCTCCTCTGGAATAGGTACAGAGGGTAATTCCTTGGGAATTACAGGCACATTTGGCTCAAGTGGATTCAATTGTGCTTGATTTTGATTATTAAGCGCTTGTACGAGTAAATTGTTTACTGGTATTACAAGGTCACGTTTAATTAGATTTAAATTAGATAAATCAGAACTAATAGAATATTGTGTATCTATATTTTTATTATGGTAATCATTAGTAACTACTTTAGTTTCATAGTTAGATAGTGCCGAAGAATTGTTATTCTCTTTGTAAGTAGAGATTTCTACCGACAAATTTTCTTCTGTAGGGGTTGGTTCGTCTAAATCAACATTTGGAAGCTCATTAACCTTTTCCTCCTCAGTGGCAATAGCTTTGATTGGTAACAGTGCCACTGTTGACAAAGTTAAGAAAATTCCAGCATTCCAGAAAATGTTTTTTCTCTCCATGGACTATTCTGCATTTAATTTGTATAACTCTTGCGGGCAGGACTTGTACTGAGGGGTTACTGATAAAGTCTTTGTGTGAAGACTGGTGACTGGTGACTGGTGACTGGTGACTGGTGACTGGTGACTGGTGACTGGGGACTGGTGACTGGTGACTGGTGACTGGTGACTGGTGACTGGTGACTGGTGACTGGTGACTGGTGACTGGGGAAGCAGGGGAAGAAAAATTAATTCTTTATTCTTCAATTCTTTTTTCTCTTGCCTTTTGCTTTCTTTCTGCTATGTAAAACCTAGACAAAGCTAGACTTTACTTTCTACTTCAACGGGAGCATGGGAGCAGTTATCCCTCAGTAGACTTGCACGCCTTAGCCAGACGCGATATTTCTCAAGTTAAGATTTACAAGAAAGACTACGGCTATCATTGCTTGGTTTTCGCGTTGGCAATAGTCTTAATTCAATACTTGATATCGTAGGATTATATATCAAGTGGGTGATTTTCTTAACTCACTTATGTCAATGCTTGTCAACATAAGTACAGTTTTATCTATAAAATAGTCAGCTTAGGACTATCTCAATTACCAATTACCAATTACCAATTACCAAACTGTTAGTTTTTACCACCTTCGCGGCTGGCAGTTTGGATGTAAAGAATTATTAAAAATACGGCAGGAACAAGCACAAATAAGATGCTTGCTACAAAGCCCAGGTCATTAACTTGCATGGCAAGATAGCCTCTCTCTAAATTGATTTTCAGTCAACAATTTTAGAATAGCATCATAGTTACTAAAAATATAGTCCAATATTTCTAGCTTGGTAAGGTCTTACACCTTACAGGGCTAACTACAAGCCGCACTATTCGGTTTCTAATCTGAGATAGATTTCCGAACTACTTTTACCTTTTTTCAGTTCTGATTTGATTAGCTACTCTTGAAAATGTTTTATTTCGTCTAATTTATAGGATTTCCTGCCACACAGGAGCTATGGTTAGGTTAATTCTAACTCTCCGCACTCTCAGATCAGGACTTTCACCACTTTCCAAGGATCTACGCTTCTTGAACTCAAGACTAATATATCACATTCACCCCCCGTACAATAGGCCTCCTCCTGCCTCCTGCCTCCTGCCTCCTGCCTCCTGCCTTCGTTAAGGTTTAGTAACTACGCTAACAGGTCCGTTAACTAGGGTTTGGCACGCAAGACGATAGTTATCTGGTTTGTTCTTAAATTTGCGATTTTCTACATCAGTACGGGGTGAGAGGTTTTCCAGCCCTTCTACTACTTCCACAATACAGGTGGCACATTGTCCATAACCACCGCAGTTGGTCATTTTTCCCCAAAATTTATAAATATCAATCCCATTTTCCATTGCTTTGAGCCGCAGGTTTGCACCATCAGCCGCAATTACTTCTTTATTCTCGTTGACAAACTTAATATTTCCCATAGTTGTTTCCTGTGTGAGTGGTAAATTTTTGTTAATTTTTAGTTAGTGGTTGTTACAGTATTTTACTTAATTGGGTGAATTTATTGCAAAACATTAAAAAATACAAATTTTATTAAAAATAAATCTTGAAAAAATAGGACAGGTGTATAATCCCTGTCCAAAAAATTGAAACCAGATTAATTTACCTGAAACCAACAGCAGCTTGCCAAACAAAAGCAAGCAACAGGAAGAATACAGGAATAACTGGGAGTACATCTACCAAAGGATCAAAAATTTGGTACGCTTCGGGCAGTTTTGCTAATAAAAGTGCTGCTTCCATGTTTTTTTCTATCCACCTAATAATCCAACACAGCTTTCATATTTGAGGAGTATATTAACATGGTTTGGGAATTGGGAATTAGGAATTGGGAATTGGTGATTGGTGATTGGTGATTGGGTTATTAATCTTCCCCTGCTTCCCCTGCTTCCCCTGCTTCCCCTGCCTCCTCTGCTCCCCTGCCTCCTGTCACCTGTCACCTGTCACTTCTTCCCCGTCATCTTTCAACCAGTGTCCGAAGTCTTCAACAAAGCGATCGCTTAAAATTGATTCTCTAATTTTTTGGGTGAAGCGGATCAGTTCGGTGATGTTGTGAATACTTAATAATGTATAAGCTAAGATTTCTTGCGATCGCACTAAATGGGAAATATAAGCACGGGTGAAATTTGTGCAAGCATAACAAGGGCAAGTTTCATCTAATGGTGTAAAATCTTCGCGAAACTTGGCATTTTTCAGATTCCATCTTTCACCGTTAACTATCGCTGTTCCATGTCGCGCCCATCGGGTAGGAATCACACAATCAAATAAATCTATACCTGAAGCGATCGCAATAGCCATTTCTTTATAAGTTCCCACACCCATCAAATACCGGGGTTTATTTGCTGGTAACAAAGGTGTTGTCGCTTTAACTATCTGTGCCATTAACTCCGGTGGTTCACCCACACTCACCCCACCAATAGCAAAACCAGGCATATCCAACTTAGCCAACTCTGAGGCAGCACGGGCGCGTAAATCTAAATATACACCACCTTGAACAATGGGAAACAAAGCTTGATCAGTTCTTTGATGTGCTGCTATGCACCGTTCTAACCAGCGATAAGTCCGATCCGTCGCTGCTTCCACCTCTTGACGGGTAGCGGGATAGGGTGGACATTCATCAAACGCCATGATCACATCAGCACCCAGAGTATTCTGTATTTCTATGGAACGTTCTGGCGTTAGTTTAATAATTTTTCCATCATGGGGCGAACGAAAAGTTACACCTTCTTCTGTAATTTTTCGCATTTCGCTGAGACTGAAAACCTGAAAACCGCCAGAGTCTGTGAGCATCGGATTATTCCAGCCCATGAACTTATGCAGTCCACCACCACCGGCAACAATATTTTCTCCTGGTTGCAGGTGCAAATGATAGGTATTAGATAAAACCATTTGCGCCCCTGTATCCTTGAGTTGAGCCGGGGTAATAGTTTTTACAGTTGCCAATGTTCCCACAGGCATAAATCTGGGAGTTTCCACAATACCATGAGGGGTAGAAAACACACCGACTCTGGCTTTGGTTTGACTACAGGTAGCTAGGAGTTGAAAAGAGAATTTGGACATTGGTAATTGGTAATTGGTGATTGGTGATTGGGGAAGAAAATTTTAGATTTTAGATTTTAGATTTTAGATTAGAGTTGACAAAAACAATCCAAAATCTAATATCCAAAATAAATATCTCCTGCCTCCTGCCTTCTGCCTCCTACCTCCTGCCATCATCCCAAAAATTGGGGGTTAGTAGCTAGTTAATGTTTTCTTAACCAATACTAACAAATACTCACATTTGCTGAAAATTTCCTGTCATCTTTTGGCTTTGTGACAGAATTACAGTAAAATCACTGTATGCTACTAGGATTCAAAACCCAACTCAAAGTTAACAAGCAACAACGACTAC
>NZ_BJCE01000334.1:0-4479 GCF_005402885.1 Sphaerospermopsis reniformis | reverse complement strand
ATCTAAACGCTGCAATTAATTTATCGCGTTTGGCTAAAGCGTGAAAGTCTACCGAGGGATAACTGCTCCCATGCTCCCGTTGAAGTAGAAAGTAAAGTCTAGTTTTGTCTAGGTTTTATATAGCAGATAGTCAATAAAAACACCCGTATCAATATAAACCTTCACACCTTAGTTCCCAATTCAGATAATAATTGTTCAGGTGTAACTATTTGAGGCTTACTCGTTGATAAAGAACCTAATGCTTTACTTAATGCTTTATCATAAGTAACTAAATAGTCACATTCAGCAGCACTACTAAGAATTAAAACATCATTAGAATGAGCTATACGGTTACGAAGGTCTGCTGCATACTTGAGATATTCCTCAGCTTTCTGTAAATTTACAGGTATCACATTAACTTCTTCTTGAAGTTCATCCAGAATTTCTGGGTTTTTACTGGACTCTACCAAGAAAAAAAGCTCCTGTAATACTACTGGATTAATTGCTAACCGCACTTGTGTCAACACTGCTGGAGAGAATAGTTCAGAACTAGGTGACTCACCACGTAAGTAAGCAGCGATAACATTTGTATCTAAAAAAATAAGAGGCAGATGTTTAGATGTTTCCACTTGAAAATCTCTTGTTAGAATTGTGTTTACTTAATTGTACTTCAAAAACATTAGATATGTAGATTAGTCGAAAAAATTGCATGAATTACAATCTACTTATTCTTAACTATTTATTGCATCTTGCCAATGAGAAAATGTAAGTTTAGTAATTTCACCTTTTTCTAGGATGATATATTTCCTCTAAACATTTAAAAAATGCCTGAGCATATTCTTTTAAACCTATAGGACTCCTATTTGATTATTGAAAAAAACTCCGTACACCAAAATTCTCTAAAAGCCTTTTGCCTGGTTGGTGAGCGAAGTCGAACTATTGCCTCTTGCCTGCCTACACAGATAAATTCAGAAATCAAACCGGATGACTATAATAAACACAAACATTTAAAAATTCGGGTAATTCTTAAATGATGATGATTTCCCCAATGTACCCAAACTTTTTTCCTTTCTGCAAATGGATTGATCAATTTTAATTCTTATTTTCCCATCTTGGCTTTTTTGACATGATATAGCGTTTCCCAGTCTCATGAGGTACACCCTAATTTATTTACTGTTCCCAATTCCCAATTCCCAATTCCCAATTCCCTAAGATAAAAAACTCTGTACCTCACTAGATTGGTAAATGCTATATTTTCATATAAAAATATTATCTGTCCCCAGTCACCAGTCACAACCTACACTATCCATTCAGATGCGCGATCGCCCAAGTCAAGAGGAATACTTACAGCTTTACCCAATCGGGGACGCTCTTTAGTTTGTTCAACAAAAGTTTGTACTTGACTCGTTCCACCCAAAGCGTTGAGATAATTAGCGATGCTATCCAGATGTTCTTGATATTCTGGTTCGCTTAAAGGGAATGAAGCTTGTTCAAGATATTTCCACATAATTTGCAGAAATATCTTTCCTTGCGTCCTGCGGAACTGGACATCGTAGGAATATCCCCATTTATCAATTAACAGTTGACGTAATTCCTTGCCAGTCATAATGCTTTAAGATTTATTGTTGTATTGTTTATTTTAGTTAAATGCCATGCAAGTGAATTACATAGTCAGATAAACTGTTTTGCATTTAATTTGGATAAGTCTAGCGAGTAATATGCCCGCAGCACAAGACTTAACTATATTAGGATTATCAAGTTTAGCTGTGTAGCATCTGATTGTTACACATCTAAAAAAAAATCAACACCAACTTAACGAGATCATGGCTGCTCTCATTTAGATTTTACATTTAGAGCCGACTTACTTACTCAAAATATTAATATTTATAGTACAGAAATATTATCATGTTTTGTCTGCATCTGTGATGCAAGATGTGAATGTGATATATTTAGTCTTGAGTTCAAGAAGCGTAGATCCTTGAGAAGTGGTGAAAGTCCGGCTCTGAGACTGGGGAGAGTCAGAATTGATCTGACCATAGCTCCTGTGTGACAGGAAATCCTATAAATCAGACAAAGTAAAACATTCTCAAGAGTAGCTAATCCAATCAGAACTGAAAACAGAGAACCCGCAAAATATTTTCTTTAAAGTAGTCCCAACAGCTTTTAGACTAGGGATAGAGGGTGTGGTAGTAAGTCCTGTTGGGGTGATTCCCAGCAAACAGAAAGCATGAGATATTTGTCTATGCTTTTTGAAACTATGATAAGGATATAAAGAAATGTAATGCTAACAGAAGGTAATGCTAGATAGGTCTTCTTACCAAGAAGTATGGCATCACTGGGGGCGTTAGCATTTCGACTCAGGCAAAGTGTGAGGCTAGTTGCTACCACTCTTGTCAAAATTGCTGAACAAATTACACAAAGAGCGCGTAGACTATGGCTCAATTTTCTGAATCAATGGACGTACCCGATATGGGTCGTCGTCAGTTCATGAACCTGCTGACTTTTGGGACTGTCACCGGAGTAGCTGCTGGTGTATTGTATCCTGTTGTTAACTACTTTATCCCTCCTGCCAGCGGTGGTGCTGGTGGTGGTACAGTAGCAAAAGATGAACTGGGTAACGATGTTAGTGTTAGTAAGTTTCTCAGCAGTCATAACGTAGGCGATCGCACCCTTGTCCAAGGACTCAAGGGAGATCCTACCTATATTGTGGTAGAAAGCAAAGAAGCGATCACAGACTATGGCATTAACGCTATTTGCACCCACTTAGGTTGTGTTGTTCCTTGGAACGTAGCAGAGAACAAGTTTAAATGCCCTTGTCACGGTTCCCAGTACGATGCTACTGGTAAAGTGGTCCGCGGACCTGCACCCAGGTCTTTAGCTTTAGCTCATGCGAATGTCAACGATGACAAAATCGTTTTGACCCCTTGGACAGAAACCGACTTCCGCACTGGTGAAGAACCTTGGTGGGCTTAAACAATGCAATGGTTCAGCTTTAATGCTGAACAATCACCACTGACAACTGACCACTGACAACTGACTTTATAGAGATGAGAAACCCCCGTACACCAGCGAGGTTAACCCGCGCTGCTAAAGTAATGTTCAATACATTACTAATAGCGATCGCTACTGTGACATTTTTCTTCACCAGCGATATTGCTCACCCCCAAACAGCTGCTGCTTATCCCTTCTGGGCGCAGGAAACCGCACCTGAAACACCCCGCGAAGCCACAGGAAGGATTGTTTGCGCTAACTGTCACCTAGCAGCAAAAAACACAGAAGTAGAAGTACCCCAATCAGTATTACCTGACACCGTATTTAAAGCGATCGTCAAAATCCCCTACGATACCAACGTACAGCAAGTAGGTGCTGATGGTTCTAAAGTCGGTTTAAACGTCGGTGCTGTATTGATGTTACCCGAAGGCTTCAAAATTGCACCAGAAGACCGCATTCCTGAAGAAATGAAGGAAGAAGTAGGCGATGTTTACTTCCAAACCTACAGAGAAGACCAGGAAAACGTGGTGATAGTTGGACCCTTACCAGGAGAAGAACATCAAGAAATCGTCTTCCCTGTGCTTTCACCTAACCCTGCTACCGACAAAAATATCTACTTTGGCAAATATGCCGTTCATGTAGGCGGTAACAGAGGACGTGGACAAGTTTACCCCACAGGTGAAAAGAGCAATAACAACGTTTACAACGCTTCCGCTGCTGGTACAATCAGCAAGATTGCCAAAACAGAAGATGAAGACGGTAACGTTAAGTATGTAGTTAGCATCAAAACCGACAGCGGTGAAGTTGTTAACGATACCGTTCCCGCAGGTCCAGAACTGATTGTTTCTGAAGGACAAACAGTTGCATCTGGTGACGCTTTAACCAATAACCCCAACGTCGGTGGTTTTGGTCAGAAAGATACAGAAATCGTCTTACAAAACCCCAACAGAGTCACAGGTTTGATCGCCTTTATCTGTTTAGTGATGTTAGCACAAGTTATGTTAGTGCTGAAGAAGAAGCAGGTGGAAAAAGTCCAAGCTGCTGAGATGAATTTCTAAATTCTTTACTAAACAATGATTTGTGGGACAGGCAAGATGCCTGTCTTTTTTTTATCACAGGAGTCAGGAGTCAGGAGTCAGGAGTCAGGAGTCAGGAGTCAGGAGTCAGGAGTCAGGAAGAAAGGATTTTACAGCAGATTTCATATAAGTGAAGTACACCAGTAGCGGGCAAGACTTGTACTGAGCTTGTCGAAGTATGCCCGCACCACAAGAGTTTTATGATTCATCTCTGTACCTCATAACACCGGGAAGTGCTGTATTTTCCCAATTCCCAATTCCCAATTCCCAATTCCCCATTCCCCATAACTTAATACTTAGGGTTTCCTGAATAAACCTAAAACCTTGATATATCAAAGGTTAGAGGCTGATAAACACAGAAATTAGTGCAAGGGTTTTGAAGGGTATACCGGAAAAAGTGTGCATTTTTGGGGATTTCAAGAGATGGCAAAGA
>NZ_BJCE01000333.1:0-4485 GCF_005402885.1 Sphaerospermopsis reniformis | reverse complement strand
GCTAATTCCCAATAGCAGGCATCTTCAGCACTGATTATAGCGTATAATCTGAGTATCTTTGCACTTAACCTTCATTTCCTCAAAAGCAGTTGTGGTGAAGGTTAGATAGTTTTCGGAGATGTCTATTTAACGCTGACTACATTTTAATTGATATGAGTTCCAGTTTAGGATCTATCAATCAAAATTTATTAATGATTAGCGATTTTTTCTTAGTTCCCACAACTGCCGATTTCTTTTCCGTCATGGCTATAGATTCTTTAGCTAGAATTTTACCAAAATGGTGTGCTTGGGCAAGAAAAGCCAGTGAAAATCCTATATTAAAGGAAGCTAATTATCCATTTCCTGAATTTAGATTGAAATTTTTAGGAACTATAGTTCAAAACTATAGAATTATTAGGGGTAAAGAAACCACAGCATTTCAAATATGGATAGCAAAAATTGAAAATACAGTTAATCATAAGTTAAAACCAATTCTAGAAATAAATAATTTGTTGTTGCCTAATCAGGTATATGCTGAACAGGGAATGAATGTTAATTTGACCATGACAAAAATATCTAATTTCAATAGTCTAAGCTGTTATGCCTTTAACTTGAATAATTAATACAAGCAAGATGCTTGTGCTACTGTAACTTCAGGTTTTTTAATTATACAGTTTAGCTGCACATCAGCTTAATTGCCCTATCTCAAGAACATTCTACATCTATTTATGCTTTAACATCTGAACAGTTAAAACAGTATGGTAGAGTATTATAAGCTAATCAAAGAAAGCAACAAGAATTTAAAACAACGTTTTTCAATTTAGCAGATAAAATTATTGCCTTATCATCGAGTTATGCAGTCAGCACTTGATCAATTTCGGATTAGTATTCAGCGTGTTCGGGATTTAATTTCTCATTAAATTCTATCGTGTATCGTAGAAATAAAATTGCTCATGAAGCAGATATAGATCCTACCTTTGGGTTAGGAAATCGCTGGCCTATAGATGAATTGATGGTTGGTGATGCAGTAGATTTTATTGAACCAGTCGTTGAGAGTATTCATCAAATTTTATAATCTTAGATAAATCCAGATCCCCGAATTATCAAATAGATTAATAATTTATTGAGATGATTAAAAAAGAAGCCGAGGATTTTCATCTACCCCCAACCATACCCCAATTTAGATATAATCAATAAATTCACAATAAAATCAAACTACGCAAAATGACAACCACCACAAAAATCAAACTCCCCGAACTCTTAGCACCTGCGGGTAACTGGGAATGTGCAACTGCAGCAGTCGAAAATGGTGCAGATGCAATTTATTTTGGTTTAGAGAAATTTAATGCCAGAATGAGAGCAGATAATTTCACCATTGCAGACTTACCCGAATTAATGGAATTTCTACACCTACGGGGAGTCAAAGGTTATATCACCTTAAACACCCTAATTTTCCCCTCAGAACTGACAGAAGCAGAGCAATACCTCAAAAACATCATTTCTGCTGGTGTTGATGCTGTTATTGTGCAAGATGTGGGTATTTGTCGTTTAATTCGTCATCTTTCCCCAGACTTTCCCATTCACGCATCAACCCAGATGACTATTACCAGTGCTGCGGGGGTAGAATTTGCTAAATCTTTAGGATGTCAATTGGTAGTTTTAGCGCGAGAATGTTCAATTAAAGAAATCAATAAAATTCAACAACAAATATCTGAAAAAAATATTATTTTACCCTTAGAAATATTCGTTCATGGTGCTTTGTGCGTCGCATATTCTGGACAATGTTTAACGAGCGAAGCATTAGGAGGACGTTCCGCAAATAGGGGTGAATGCGCTCAAGCTTGTAGAATGCCATATCATTTAATTGCAGATGGAAAATTTGTAGATTTAGGTAATAGAAAATATTTACTCAGTCCGCAAGATTTAGCAGGTTTAGAAGTTTTACCAGAATTAGTAAAAACTGGAGTGACTTCTTTAAAAATAGAAGGACGATTAAAAACAGCAGAATATGTTGCTAATGTGACTCAAGTTTATAGAAAAGGATTAGATAAAATAGCGGAAAGACCTAACCCCCTAACCCCCTTCCCTACAAGGGAAGGGGGAACAAGAGGTCAAGACCAATATAATTTAGAAATGGCCTTTTCTCGCGGACTTTATACGGGTTGGTTTGAGGGAATAAATAATCAAGAATTGGTTCATGCAAACTTCGGTAAAAAACGCGGTGTTTATTTAGGAGAAGTTACTCGCATTAAAAATGAACAAATAACCGTTAAAATTTCCGCACCTGTTAAACCTGGTGATGGGGTAGTGTTTGATAGTGGACACCCAGAAGCGAAAGAAGAAGGGGGAAGAATATATGAAGTTATTCCCAAAGGTAAAGAAGTAATTTTAACTTTTGGGAGAAATAATTTAAACATACATAAAATAAATATCGGTGATAAAGTTTGGAAAACCAGTGACCCAGAATTAGATAAACAAATTCGTCAAAGTTATGAAGGTGAATATCCCAACTTTACCAAACCTATTAATATAGATGTCTATGGGGAAGTGGGAGATAAATTAATAGCTATTGCTGATGATGAACTTGGTAATATTGTCAAGGTTAAATCAGAGATATTATTACAGGAAGCACATACTAAACCTTTAACATCAGAAAAATTAAAGGAACAATTTGGACGTTTAGGAAATACACCTTTTCTTTTAGCAAGTTTGCAAAATCAGATTATTGGTAATGCAATGTTACCCGTGAGTGAGTTAAATAAAATGCGTCGGGAAATAGTAGAAAAATTAGAGGAGTTAAGAAGTAAACCTAAACTTTGGCAATTAAATCATAGTGCAAAATGGACGGATTTAATTAATCAAAATTTAAGTATAATTTCCAGAGGAATGAACCACAAAGAACGCGAAGGACACGAAGGAAAGAGGGTTGAAGAGAGTTATGGGTTTTGTGATGAAGATTGTAAAAATAATTTGATTGTTTTAGTCAGAAATATTCAACAACTCAAAGCAGCATTAAGAGCAGATATTAAAACAATATACTGTGAATTTGAAGATCCGCGCAATTATAGAGAAGCGGTCAAAATCTTTAAAGAATACCCAGTCACCAATCACCACTCCCCAGTCCCCAGTATTTTTGTAGCACCTCCCCGCATTACTAAACCGGGAGAAAATTGGATTTTAAAACAGGTTAAAGATTCCCAAGCAGATGGTTATTTGATTAGAAATTACGACCATTTAGAATATTTTGCAGGGGAAAGATGTATTGGGGATTTTTCCTTAAATGTTGCTAATCCTCTCACCGCAGATTATTTTATTAAGCGGTTTAATTTAGAAAGGTTAACTGCATCCTACGATTTAAATATTAACCAACTCGTAGATTTAATTACCAGTTATGCACCGCAATTTTTGGAGGTGACAATACATCAACATATTCCTATGTTTCACATGGAACATTGCGTTTTTTGTGCCTTTCTTTCTGAAGGAACAGACTACACTAACTGTGGTAGACCATGCGAAAAACACGAGGTCAAAATTAGAGATAGGGTAGGTAGTGAACACATCCTTACAGCAGACGCAGGATGTAGAAATACAGTATACAATGGTGCTGCTCAAACTGGGGCAGAATACGTACAAAAATTAATAGGTTTGGGTTTGCAACATTTGAGAATTGAATTTCTCAACGAAACACCAGCACAAGTACAGGAAACCATACATTATTATCAACAACTTATCCAAGGAGAAATCACAGGTTCAGAACTGTGGAAAACATTAAAGTTACAAAATCAACTTTTACAAAATCAATTAGGTGTGACTCGTGGTGCTTTAGGTTTGACCTAAAGCTGTTATACAGCTAAATTTTATCATCCTCACATTGTTACAGCAGTTTTCATGTCTTTAGACCACAGTCAGGGCGAAGCATTCGGATGATAGTCTTAGGTAAAAACCGATAATTAATTGTCCGAATGCTTCGCCCCTATATTGTTGACCCTAATTGTCGTGAGAGTTTTATTATCAATAGATGTCCTAACTACTTGTCTACAGCTATACATATTGTTTACATATTTTATGCAGTCTGACGCACCTGAAAATACTTGTATTTCTATCAAATCTACCCAAGTTGCGATAAGTAGTATTACAATACTGATAAACCTTATTTACTACTTACCATGTCAAATTTAGCGCCCCAGTGTCAGCAACTGCAAACACAAGTTGAGACAATTCTGCAACTACTACATCAAGAACCTGCTTTGCGTTCTCAAGATGTGACATCTGTGCAGATATCTTTAGATAAAGCTATTTCTCCCAGGTTTGAAATTGTGTTTGCAGGTGCTTTTAGTGCTGGGAAATCAATGTTAATTAATGCACTTTTGGAAAGAGAATTATTAGACCTGTCCGAAATATATAACGGAAAAATGGTAGAACGGTAAATGGAAAATATACCGTGGTTCTACCAAAGATGAAAAATATTACCAATTATATACATATGTACCCAAAACGCGCTAGGGG
>NZ_BJCE01000332.1:0-4554 GCF_005402885.1 Sphaerospermopsis reniformis | reverse complement strand
GTAATTGGTAATTGGTAATTGGTAATTGGTAATTGGTAATTGGTAATTGGTAATTGGTAATTGGTAATTGGTAATTGGGAATAGTTGATTAGAAAACATAAAATTGATTACCCAGTCACCAGTCCCCAGTCCCCAGTCACCAGTCACCAGTCCCCAGTCCCCAGTCCCCAGTCCCCAGTAACCTTCATCCATCTGTGGTTATGATAAGATAATTTGTAATCCTTTGACTAATCTTTCTATTCCTGCTTTTGCTGTTTCTTGTTTTAATGCACCATAAGCAACACGCAAATAACAACCGTCTTCTATCCCGAAGGTTGTACCAGGGATGACTGCTACTTTATGTTCTTGAATTAATCTTTTTACTAATTCTAAAGCATCTATTTGAGTATGTACTTTTAAGAAAAAGTAGAAAGCCCCATTTGCAGGTGTGATGGTACATAAACCTTGTAATTCATTAAGTGCATTAATCACTATTTTCCGAGTTTGGGCAATTGTTTGAATATGATCTTTTACATAATCTTCTTTTGCTTGTAATGCCCCTAATGCTGCATACTGGGAAACGACAGGAGGACAAATTAAAATTGTATCTTGTACTTTTTTGACTGCATTTAATAAATGTTGAGGAATTACCATATAACCAATACGCCAACTCGCAAAACCATAAGCTTTGGAAAGGCTATAAAGGGAAATTGTATATTCATTACTTCCCGCAAATGCACCAGGGGAAATATGTTTTATTCCCTCATAGGTAAAATATTCATAAGCTTCATCACTAATATGATAAATACCCCGTTCTCGACAAATTTGATTTATTTGTTTTAATACCGCTTCTGAATATATTACACCTGTGGGATTATTCGGCGAAATTGTGACAATGGCGCGGGTTTTGGGTGTAATAGCTTGGGCTATATTTTCAGGAATTAATTGATAATTTTCGTCTGTTGCTACTAAAATTGGATGACAACCCGCCATTGTAATTGCCATTTCATGATTGAAATAATAGGGAGTGTTTAATATAATTTCGTCACCTGGGGAAGTTATGGCTAAAATAGCATTCATAAAGCCCATATTACTACCGGCTGTGACAACAATACAATTTTGATTGTTAATTTCAATGCCGTTAAATGTTGATAATTTTGTTGTTAATGCTGTAATTAATTCGGGTATTCCTGTAACTGGTTTGTAGAGATGATTTGTGGCATCGTTGAGGAATTTTGGTAATATTTCTATTGCTTCTGGTGGTGGACTATAGTAGACTACACCCTGTCCCAAAGAAATTGTACCGGGAGAATTTTTGATTAATTCCCCAACTACAGGAATAATTGGTGATTGTACCGCATTCATGCGAGAGAATTGATATTTCATAATAATCCAAGGAGTTACAGGAGTTACAGGAGTTACAGGAGTTACAGGAGAAAGAATTCATTTTTCCTAAACTCTTACACCCTGACACCCTTACCCCTGCGATTAAATTCCCTAAAAGCTAAGAAAACTTAACGCCAGTATTGACTAAATTTGCTAATAATTTCACACTAAATTCTTGTTCAAACACTCCTTTTTTGTAATCTAAACTCCACAATTCCAAAGCACAATCATCACCTAATTCAGAGGGAAATATTAACATTTTCAATTCATTTGCATGAGGCAAATATTCACAATTAACATGAGATACTGCGCCGATTTGTCTTCTATCTAAAGCTACTGCTAATCTTAAAATTGCACTCAGTTGACATATCATTTGTTTATGTTCTTTATGCAATAAATTCCGGTAATTTTCGTGCTTTTTCTTGGGTGGTGATTTGCGGTGATAACGAGCTAAATTAGCAATGATTTCGATATCGGTTTCGTTATAACCAAGTAATTCACCATTTCTAATTAGGTAGTATGAATGTTTGTGGTGTGCGGAATGGCTGATGTAGTGACCACAATTGTGTAAAATTGCAGCAGCCCAAAGTAATTTTCTTTCGTCTTTACCCCAAGGATGTAGTTTTCCCTGAGTTTGATCAAATAAACTTAATGCGAATTTAGCTACGCGATCGCTATGTTCTAGGTTAACTTGGTATTTTTTGGCAATTTTCAGAACATTGCGTTCTCGAACTGAACCTTGATAGCGCAGTCTATCTGCTATTAAACCATGTGTCAGCATCCAATCTACTATCACACCTTCCCGCAGGGAACGTTCACACAGTGTCACTGAGTCTACACCCAACAGGGTCATTGCTTCCTGTAATATCACTGCCCCAGCAAGTATCACTTCTGACCGTCTTTCTGGCATTCCTGAAATGGCTGCCCGTTCTACGCTATTCATGCGTCGCAAGCGCGTTACCCAAGTCCGCAAGTCCTGAAGATTAAATTGATAACCATTGAGGGTAGAAGGTATTACACCCATCTTTTCCCTAGCATTAATCATGGCTATAGTTTCAATTGTGCCAGATGTTCCTACTAACTTGGGAATTTCACCAGGTTGGAGTTTAGAAAGTACGTCTTCTACAGAACGTTCTAACATACCTCGTGCGTAGGCTTGCAGATATTGAAACTCTGTATCACTGATGGGATCAGTGGTGATAAACTCCCCAGTGAGTCGCACTGCACCAACTTTTGTACTGGTGAGACTGCGGGGTTCTTGGGAGTCGCCTAAAATTAGTTCTGTTGAACCACCACCAATATCAACAATAATGTGCGGTTGGTGATTAAATTCCATGCCAGAAAGCACACCTAAATAAATGCGTCGCGCTTCTTCCTGACCAGAAATTAAGTCTACACTTAAACCTAATTCGGTTTCTACTTGGTGTAAAAATTCTCTACCATTAGGTGCTTCACGGACGGCGCTAGTAGCGACTGCAATAATGCTTTCTGCTTCGAGACTTTTGGCTAGTGCTTGGAAACGTCCTAAACAAGCGATCGCTTTTTTGATCACTTCTGGTTTTAATTCTCCCGTTTCTAAATTGCGATCGCCTAATCTCACTGTTTCTTTTTCTTTGGCAATCATTGTAAAAGCTGGTAGTGTCGGTTCAATCCTGACTATTACCATGTGCAAAGAATTAGTGCCGATATCAATGGACGCAATCATCCGGTTTTGCTTCACTGGTGGAGTTGCCATATTCTCCCAGTTCGCAGAAACTACATTCACCATTTAAGTTTCTCTCTCTTAACAATGGATGGTCAAAGCTGGTGTGCCGATTTAATCCGCACTAAATACTTGTTACTGACAATACAGCAGGAGTCAGGAGTAAAACTCTGTTTCTGTCTAGGTTTCAAATTAGATTCTGTACCTGATTGATCTGCTATCTACTGTATTGTAAATATATAGAGTTTTCAGGTTAATTGTTTGGTGAAATTACACACAATTAAAGTAATGAATTTGTATCCCAAGCTGGAACATTCGTTGATGTGTCAAGATCATCAAAAAATAAATCGCACAGACGCAAAATAAAGAGAACAGGACTGACGCAAAATATCTCTCCAACCCTCTTTCCTTCGTGTCCTTCGTTCCTTTGTGGTTCATTCTTCTGTTACTTGTGCGTAAGTCCTAGAGAATAAAGTAAAAGTAAAGAGAATTAAATCATGTTTTGACATCAGTGCTGTATTTTTCCCAAATTTGGATGCTCCCTGTATTTACAGTTATCAAATAACGATATTCTATAGATGTGAAGATATGTGAATTAAGCGAATATGCTAACAACACCAGAAAGCAACCAAGAACCATTATGGCTAGTTATTATTCGGCTGTTACGGTGGCATAAACCAGAAGGTAGGTTAATTTTGATGATTCCTGCACTATGGGCTGTGTTTTTGGCAGCTGCTGGTAAACCACCTTTACCCCTAGTAGGAGTAATTATATTAGGTACTCTGGCCACCAGCGCCGCAGGTTGTGTAGTTAATGATTTATGGGATCGAGATATAGATCCGCAAGTCGAGAGAACACGCGATCGCCCTTTGGCTTCCCGCGCCCTATCCATCAAAGTGGGTATAGCTGTAGGGATAGTTGCCCTGGCTTGTGCCGCAGTTCTCGCTTTCTATCTTAGCCCTTTAAGCTTCTGGTTGTCTGTAGCAGCAGTACCCGTAATTTTACTTTATCCTGGTGCAAAACGAGTATTTCCTGTACCGCAGTTAGTGCTTTCTATCGCTTGGGGTTTTGCCGTTTTGATTAGTTGGAGTGCAGTTACACAAAACATTACCGCACCGACTTGGTTACTTTGGGGTGCAACTGTACTTTGGACATTGGGATTTGATACCATTTATGCCATGAGCGATCGCCAAGATGATCAGCGCATTGGTGTTAATTCCAGCGCCCTCTTTTTTGGTAAATATGCCCCCACAGCTATTGGTATTTTCTTCGCTGGTACGATCATTCTCCTAGCTGGAGAGGGTTTGTTAGTTAACCTGAATGGATTTTTCTGGATTAGTTTAATCATTGCATCTGGTGGTTGGGTTTGGCAATTTATCCGCTTGAGAAACCCCGAACTACCTAACCCTGCTTATGGAGAAATGTTCTGTCAAAATGTCTGGATTGGATTTTTGATTTTAGCAGGAATGATTTTTGGTTCTTTCAGA
>NZ_BJCE01000331.1:0-4610 GCF_005402885.1 Sphaerospermopsis reniformis | reverse complement strand
TTTATCAGCCTCTAACCTTTGATATATCAAGGTTTTAGGTTTATTCAGCAAACCCTAAATAAGGATTTCTTCGTTTATACATAAAAATGGTGTTTTGTCAATAAAATTTAGATGCGTTTCCCCTGGGGAACAAAAAAGAATTTATTTAAAAACAGGAGCTTAAATTTATGTCAGTTATGTCAAATACTAAACCCCGTGATGTCCAAATATTGCCTATTGGTACTGATACAACAATCATCAGATCGCGCAGTTGGGCAAGGTTAAGATTTGAAATTGAATATGCTTTAGCTAAGGGAACAACAGCTAATTCTTTTATTATTCAAGGTGATAAAATCGCTTTAATTGATCCACCTGGGGAAACTTTTACGGAAATTTATTTAGAGGCTTTACAAAAAAGAATAGATATCAAAAATATTGATTATGTAATTCTTGGTCATGTCAATCCTAACCGGGCAGCAACATTAAAAATATTAACAGAAATTGCGCCTCAAATTACTTTTGTTTGTTCTAACCCAGGGGCGATAAATTTACGCACAGCTTTAGAAAATGAAGATTTACCGATTGTGGTAATGCGGGGTGATGAAACTTTAGATTTAGGTAAAGGACATCATTTACAATTTATTCCTACTCCTAACCCCCGTTACGCTGATGAACTTTGTACTTTCGATCCGCAAACAAATATCTTGTTTACTGATAAGTTATTTGGGGCGCACATTTGTGGTGATCAAGTATTTGATGAAGGTTGGGAAGTTTTTAACGAAGATCGCCGTTATTATTTCGATTGTATTATGGCTCCCCATGCTAAACAAGTAGAAACAGCTTTGGATAAGTTGGCAGATTTGCCAGTGAGGTTGTATGCTACTGGTCATGGTCCCTTGGTAAGATATGCTTTACAGGAACTTACCCACTCTTACCGAGAATGGATCAAGCAACAAACTAACGCGGAAATGAGTGTAGCTTTGATCTATGCTTCTGCCTATGGAAATACTGCAACTTTAGCTAGTGCGATCGCTCGTGGTATTACTAAAGCAGGTGTTAGCGTAGAATCTATTAACTGCGAATTTGCTGATCCTGAAGAAATTAAAACGGCGATCGAAAAATCAGCCGGTTTTGTAATCGGTTCGCCCACTTTAGGCGGTCATGCACCCACACCCGTACAAACAGCTTTAGGTATTGTTTTATCAACTGCAACTAATAATAAATTAGCTGGTGTCTTTGGTTCTTTTGGTTGGAGTGGGGAAGCAGTTGATTTAATTGAAGGTAAACTGAAAGATGCAGGTTATCGTTTTGGTTTTGAAACCATCCGCGTTAAGTTCAAACCTAATGAAGTCACCTTACAAACCTGTGAGGAAGCAGGTACAGATTTTGCTCAAGCATTAAAACGCGCTGCTAAAAAAGCCGTGGTTGCTAGACAACCTGCAAGTAATGTTGAACAAGCAGTAGGGCGAATTGTCGGATCTTTGTGTGTCGTTACAGCAACTCAAGGCGAAGTAAAAACCGGAATGTTAGCATCTTGGGTTGCACAAGCCAGCTTTAGTCCTCCTGGGTTAACCATTGCAGTTGCTAAAGATCGGGCAATGGAAAACATGACTTATACAGGTAGTAACTTTGTTGTTAATATCTTAGCAGAGGGGCGAGAAATACGCAAACAATTTATGAAGGTTTACGCCCCTGGACAAGATAGATTTGCAGGTTTAGATATCTCTGAAGCTAATAATGGTGGCGTGATTTTAAATGGTGCTTTAGCTTACCTAGAATGTACGGTAAAAAACCGGATGGAAGTAGGCGATCATTGGTTAGTTTATGCCACAGTGGATGATGGGAAAGTGTTAAACCAAGATGGTGTGACAGCAGTACATCATCGTAAATCAGCGAGTTATTATTAAGCACCCCATACATTAACCCCTCTAACATGAAATAGAGGGGTAATTTAGGCTATAAAGAGGCGTTTTCTGCTTCATTAGTAATCAACAACTCCATTCGGAGTCAGAGACTAGGAAGGAGAAAACTTAAACCTATTTCTGGTTGTCCCCAGGATCATTTTCAACAGATATCTGAAGCATTAACTTGAGGTTTTGGTTATTTCAAGTTCTATCCCTAACCAATTACTTAACTCATCAGCTAACCATTTTAATTCATATTCAGACTTGATGATATAGTCACCAACTTTTATTTCCAATTTTTCTACCCCTATCCAAATTTCCAACTTTGCCTCGACTCCAGACTCACGAGGTATATAAACTAATTGATTAATGTTTTCTCTCGGTGCAGAAGTATGTTTAATTTTCATACCCCAAAGATAAAGACTATGGGATATTTGTTGCTGATTTATGCTAATTTTACATTCAAAAAATGAACTTAACATACCATATATCACACGATATAGCATAGCTAAACCACCGAAAAAAAAAGGTGATATATAGAACGCTGACAATATAGCATTTATTATTGTTCCCCAATCAAAAGGATTAGAAATAAAGGTATTAAACGTGACAACGATAAACAACCAAGTCGCGTGATTCCAAAAGATCATAAATGGAATTCCCACTAAACTATTCAAAGTTAAGAAACTATTCGAAGTTAATGTTAATCCCTTAGCAGGAAGGGTAGTTTTTAAATATTCCTCATTTTTAATTAGTCGAATTTGACTACCTGCTGGTTTAGCAATTGTTGAATTTGTAATATCAGTTTTTTCCAGTGTTTCTAAAGCTTGTAGTGCTGTTTTTGCAGATGTAAACCGCTTTGCTAAATCTGGTTCTATCATCTTTTTTAACCAGTTAGTTAAGCCCGGACTCAGATTTGCCACTTGTTCAAATTGAATGCGAAAATCTTTTTGTGGTAAGTCCGCAGGTTGAGTACCTGTGATTAAATAAATTAAAGTTGCACCTAAGCTATAAAGGTCAGAAGCGGGAACTGTACGCCCCCCAAATTGTTCTTGTGGCATATAACCATAGCTTCCTACAATGGTTCTAGTACCTGTTTCTGAGGCTAAAACAGTTTGCACAGAACCAAAATCTACTAAATAAACTTTTCCCACACTATTCCCCGATCGCTCTCCTAATAAAATATTGCTAGGCTTAATATCACGGTGGATCACAGGTGGGTGTAACTCATGAAGATAAACCAATATCTCTAAAACTGCTTTAGCTATCTCTTGAACTTCATTTTCTGCAAATTTTCTCCCAGTTTTTAAGTATTGTTCTAGGGTTTTCGCTGGGATGTAAGTTTGTACTAGGGCAAATCCTTGATAATTTGATTCTTTTACTTCAAAATAGTCAAGATAGCGGGGTATAGAGGGATGGGATAAAGATTGTAAGGTTTCCGCCTCCCGTTCAAACAGTTTCAAATCATCCCATTCAAAGTCACTATTAAAAGCAAGTAACTTGACAATTACTAAGTTATTGTTTATGGTGTCACGAGCTAAAAAAGTCCTTCGGGCTGACTTTTTACCTAACTGCTTTTGAACTTCGTAGCGATCGCCCAATATTTCCCTATTCATTAGCATCACCTAGATCACTTAGAAAATTATGTTGTTAAACTTTCTCTATTTTATTTTTATTCCTGTTGACTGTCAGGATGTTTTAAAAGTTTTCGGTGAATAGTTTTACTAATTGTTACTACTTCCTACTTCTGCTGATGCAGCACTTCCCAGTGTCATCAGGTACAAAAACCCCATCCCCAACCCCCTCCCCGCAACCGATGAGGGCGCTATTATGTACTTTATAACACAGGAATCCGCTGTAATTTTTAAGTTTGAATTTAAACTTTGAATTTTAAACTTTGAATTTTAAACTTTGAATTTTAAACTTTGAATTTTTAATTGCTTATGCCTTCCCAACTTTGGCCTTATGTTACTCCTGGTATTCCCGATGACTTATTTGAGAACTTACCAGGTATACCCCTAACTCAGCGAGAATTAAGATTATTGTTAATTTCCCAACTACGATTAAAACCAGATTCGGTATTATGGGATATTGGTGCAGGAACAGGTACAATTCCTGTAGAGGTGGGGTTATTGTGTCCCCAAGGAAGAGTTATTGCGGTAGAACGAGATGAAGAAGTGGCTAATTTGATTAAACGTAACTGCCATCGCTTTAATGTGAAAAATGTCAAAGTAATTGAAGGCAGCGCCCCAGAATGTTTACATGATATACAACCCACCCCTGATCGTGTTTGTATAACAGGGGCAAAAGCTATCCAGGAAATTTTACAAGCTGTCTGGCTTTATTTGCCTTTATCCGGTCGAGTTGTCGCCACAGCTGCTAATCTAGAAAGTCTGTATGCTATTTCTCAAAGCTTTTCTCAGTTAAGAGCCAGAAATATCGAGGTTGTACAGTCTGCTGTTAACCGCTTAGAAACTCGCGGTTTTTCCCAAACCTTTGTCGCCGCTGATCCGATTTTTATTCTCAGTGGTGAAAAACTAGATTGAATCTATTCGGTTTTCGGTTTTGGATTCAATCCAAAATCCAAAATCTAAAATCTAAAATAGGGTTTGCTGAATAAACCTAAAACCTTGATATATCAAAGGTTAGAGGCTGATAAACACAGAAATTAGTGCAAGGGTTTTGAAGGGTATACCGGAAAAAGTGTGCATTTTTTGGGATTTCAAG
>NZ_BJCE01000330.1:0-4616 GCF_005402885.1 Sphaerospermopsis reniformis | reverse complement strand
ACCCCTAGCGCGTTTTGGGTACATATGTATATAATTGGTAATATTTTTCATCTTTGGTAGAACCACGGTATATTTTCCATTTACCGTTCTACCATTTTTCCGTTATATATTTCGGACAGGTCTATTGCATCTAAAGTTGCAAATCGCAAATCTAAATTTTAATTATTTCTCACTATTTTTTTTAGATTGTTTAATTTATGCCTTGATGGACACTGAGCAGCTAGGTTAACCTTCGTTGTTCAGTGTCCTTTGAGCTTATCAATGATCCTAGTTTAACGCATAGGCAGATTGCAACGCCCACAGGATGAGTGCTGCTATGGATCCCAGAACTAGCACAGTAGAGATTGTGACTACTTTTGGTGAATCCGCACCTTCAAATTTCATAATTCCGCGATTTAAGTCGGACATACTTTTGTAAGCCTCCTTTGTTACATTCCCAGTCTGTCCGATTTGATTGTAGTCTTTCTATTCACCTAATGATGTTAAATTCACATTATTATTTTGGGAATAGGGAATAGGGAATAAATGATAGAGAAATTTATAGTATAATTAAATACTATTTAAGGAAGAGTATTGCAGGTTAAAACAGTGTTGATGGTTATTTTGGCGGTAGTTGTGGGGTTGTTGGCGGTGATCGAGTTGGGTTTGCGTTAGCGAAGCTTACCGAAGGTATCGCTGTTTGATTTTGCTAATCCTCTCCTTTACATTGGTGATGAACAAATTGGTTATTTATTAGCACCTAATGAAAGCACTCGCAAACTGGGAAACGATCATAAACCGCCTTTAGCAATTATAGAATTTTTACAGCGTTATTTAATTAAACAAAAACCCATACCCGAACTAGAAGCAGTACAAAAAGAACCAGGCGATCGCGTGGGAATTAATTTAGAAACTATTGGTAAAATTCAAAATTTCGCTCAAGAAAACAACAGTAAATTTATTTTAGCCATGACTCCCTTATTCAGAGAAATTGGTGAACCAAGACCCCGTGATTATGAAATTGTTGCTCGTAAACGTTTATCTGATTTTACCAAAGAACAGCCAATTAATTATATAGATTTTTTACCACAATTCAACTCAATTTATAACCCCGAAAGCTTATATGACGATAGTATTCATCTTAACCTTAAAGGTAATCACTTTGTGAGTGAAGTGATAAGCTGTTACACAGCTAAATTGTATAATCCTAATGTTCTGAACTCTTGTTTAACAGGCAAGATGCCTGTTCCACTTATACAAATTAAATGCACAACAGCTTAGAGTGATCGCTTTTAGAAATATTAAAAAATTAGTATGAGTCAGCAACAGCCGTCGAACCCACAACCACCATCACCACCACAGCCTGTAGCACAATCTCCTGTAGCAAATACACGCTTGGGGAATAATACCAAAAAAGTGGTGATGAACATTCTAGAAGTTGTGGATCAGTTATTTTATGGATTGATGGGAGATTTGGGGAGAACAGTCTATGCTTCCATTCAGGATGCGATCGCCCTCAGTATTCTCTTGCAAGTTCCCGGATTAATTGGTAAGATCATCATTGGTAAAGATTTTTCCAGTTTTGATGTTTGTTTAAAAGAAAATCCATTAGGTGCATCCTGTTACGCTTGTTTTATTATCGTTACATCAGATTTCTTACTGTGGATTGTTCTTGCTGGTCGGATAATTGCTCGTTTTTGGGCGGATATTAAGAATTTGCGGAAACCATAGGAGCAGCAACATTATGACATTAACTAGCCGCAAGCAAATTAGCCTTTATCAAGAAGCTAAAGCTGGATTGAATTCTTTAGTTCAGCAAACGGCTCAAGTTGGTGTAGGTTTTTTAGTCATGTTATTGCTCACAGGTGGGAATCCTCCAGCTTTTACTGTCGGGTTAAGTGTTATTGCGGGAATTGGTTTTGTTGCTTGGAGTGAAGAGAAACGACTAACCAAGCGGCGATTAACAAGTAAGATACCTGTTTTACAAGAAGAAATTCAACAGCAAGTAAAACTGCTTCTGGAAGCAGACACAGAAAACTTGTCTGAATTAATTAAAAGTGCTGGACTAAATCCATTTGCAGATTTAGTTGGAGCTAATTTAGTTGGTGTCAAAGGCGTTGGTTGCAACCTCAATGGTTTTAACCTCAGTGCTGCTGATTTAAGTGAAGCTGACTTGAGCCGCGCTGATTTGAGTGGTGCCAACCTCAAGAATGCAAAACTACGATCTGTTAAACTCAGCCGTGCCTATTTAGTGGATGCTAATTTGTGTAATGCAACACTGATAGATGCTAACCTCAGTCATGCTGACATGAAAAATAGCAACTTGAGTAATGCTGACTTGATTAATTCTGACCTCAGTGGTGCTGACCTGAATGGTGCTAACTTAACTGAGACAAATTTCACGAGTGCCAGAGTGATAAATGCTCAATTTGGTAATAACGCTGGACTGGCTGATGATGTTAAATTTGAACTCAAACAGCGAGGGGCAATTTTTCCCCAAGATCAACTTGTTCCAATAAAATAAACACAGTGCGTTACCCAAACTAAGAAAATTGTAGGTTGGGTTAAACGAAGTGAAACCCAACATTTCCCGAATTTTGTTGAGTTTGCATTTTAGCCTGTTTAAGCTTCCTTAACCCAGATAGCCAAACCTCCCCCACGGCCACGCGCTGCAATGAAATCTTCCGTAACTAAGAAGAAGGCAAAAAAGGGTAATTTAGCTATGGGTTGGTTATAAAAATCCTCAGATTGAACTTTACCAGAACGAATTGGTTGATTGTAAACAACACGATTAAATAAAATAATCTGCATCTGGGTAAAGTCAAATGCTAAGAGATTTTTTTTACCTATATATTGTGATGGTCCCGTCAGCTTTAATAATATCGAGCCTAATTGTACCTGATTAGCAATTTCGCCTCTAACTAAAGCATCTTCAGTAGTGGCACTAAAAGAAATATGAATTTTCACCAATTTAGGTACATAAAAACCCTTACCTAAAATAATTCCTCCGCGCTGTCTGACTTTTTTAGTCCCCGTAGCAAAGCACAACCGCCATTTACCAATCAGAGATGGAAAGGGATAATTAAGCCGTTGTTGTTTGGCGGTCTTTTCTGCTTGCAGCAAGGCATTGACTACTACCTCAGCAGTAGGGGGTTTGCTCCCTTCTCGATATGCAGCAGCAGTTTGGGAGACAATGCTGAGAAAATCAGACGTAAGGGTAGATGTCAAATCAGAGGTCATGAGAATATTGGTAATTTAGGGTTTTATCGGCATTTGCTCATCATTTCGATAGATTATAACCTTTATTTTCCTTAACAAAGGATAAGGTTGAGCTAAATCATGTTAGCGTATATACAAGGAAATCTATCAAATCCTCAGTCCACCTTGGCAATGCAACAACTTCCATCTACTACACCTCAACCGCAACATGAAAACAGATACCCAGATTGCCTGTACATGGAACTACAAGCAATTCCAGTCAATTCTGACCAAATTGATCTGCCTGTTACCATGCACTTTAACGAACAGTGGGAAGCATTAGGAACAGTGCGCGTTAAGTTTGGTGTGAAAGGTGGACAACTGAAGCTAAAGCTGAAAAATTGTGAGATTCCTGATGATTCCCGTGAACTGGATGGACAAATTGAGCTTAAACAGGCTGTGTGTCAGGTAACTACAAATGGTTCAAAATCACACCCAACTTGGGAGTTTGAGCTAAGTATTGGCGCAACAGTTTTGATAGGCTCACTCCAGAATCAGAAATTAGGAACTGTGCAGTTACAAGACAGGCCATGTTCTGTGGAAGCAACATTTGAGGTTTCACAGCAATATGTGCATTTAATGGCAACAGAAGGACTATATCCAACGGATACAAGTCGCAATAAACAGATAATTTTAGAGGCATTGTTCAGGAAGGAACTGCTGAAATCAAAGTTACAACCCTATCTCAGTCGAGCAGAGTTGCACTATGGCTAATAAAGAATCTATTCAGAAACTTCAAGACCTGATTCAGCGAGTTGTCGAGGCAGAAACCGATGACTTTTCTGCTCTGGTAGAAATTGCTGGTTTAGATCCTCTACAAGACTTTGCTGGTGCCAACCTGAGCGATGCCAACCTGATCGATGCCAACCTGAGCCTTGCCAACCTGAGCCTTGCCAACCTGAGCCTTGCCAACCTGAGCCTTGCCAACCTGAGCGGTGCCAACCTGAGCGGTGCCAACCTAAGCCTTGCCAACCTAAGCCTTGCCGACCTGAGCCTTGCCTACCTGAGCCTTGCCTACCTGAGCGGTGCCGACCTGAGCGGTGCCGACCTGAGCGGTGCCAACCTGAGCGGTGCCTACCTGAACGATGCCAACCTGAGCGGTGCCAACCTGAGCGGTGCCTACCTGAACGATGCCAACCTGAGCGGTGCCAACCTGAGCGGTGCCAACCTGAGCGGTGCCCACTTGAACGATGCCAACCTGAGAGGTGCCAACCTGAACCGTGCCAACCTGAGCGGTGCCCACCTGAGCCGTGCCGACCTTATACGTGCCTACCTCAGCCTGACCCACCTCAACCGTGCCCACCTCAAGCGGGCCCACCTGCTTCGTTCCTCCCCTTACGTCGCCCACCTCAGGCGTCTCCGTGTCAGCCGCCGCTCCC
>NZ_BJCE01000329.1:0-4625 GCF_005402885.1 Sphaerospermopsis reniformis | reverse complement strand
AGGCGACTGTTCGAGTTCTGTCATGGAGATTGTTGTGGTGATCCTTGCTACGAAGCGGTCTTTTCTGACCAAGGTTGGGACGGTCTACCACTTCCTCTAACATACCTCTAAGATACAAGGTTGGGTTTACCGTGTGGAAACCCAACAAAAGCTTATAAATGTTGGGTTTCGTTCCTCAACCCAACCTACAGAATTTTATTTTTTGGGGTTAACCGAAAAGTATTGCAACCCAACCTACTTGATTCTTAGGGTATGTTAGCGATTAGTAACGCACAATAAAACTATAGAATGTTCTTATTTATTCCTGTGAGGGTTTGTTTACTTCTTCCATAGGAGTTAACATTGTGACAGCAACAGGAGTTGATGAAATGGTTGATGAAATGGTTGGTGAAATTGGAGTTGATGGAGTTGGAGTTGATGGAGTTGATGCTTCTAAATGCGATGGTTCTGGTAATATTTCTGCTTGTACATCACTGAAATAAGAACCGACTATTTTATCGTAGTTGGAAACAACCGCTAAAAATGCTCCGCCTAAAATATAGATAGGTAATGGTAAAGATAAGTCTTTTACCCAGTCAAAAAATTCTGCCAAAGCAAATAATACAAAGAAACAGGCAAGCCAAACCCTCATTTTTTCTTCCCCTGCACAGAAACAACTATATTTAACTATATTTAACTATATTTAACTATATTTTTAGATTAAACAGCTTGCATGATGATGCAAAATAGAATTATTAGACTTCTCCAGAAAAGAAATTATGGAACTTATTTATGGGGCAGGGTGAAGCTTATGGGATATCTAGATGTCTGATTTTTCCGTTAAATTATCGCCCATAAGCTTCGCCCCTACAACATAAGCTGTTATGCCTTTAACTTGAATAATTAATACAAGCAAGATGCTTGTGCTACTGTAACTTCAGGTTTTTTGATTATACAGTTTAGCTGCACATCAGCTTATTACAAATTAATAGATTCTATTGTGGAGAGGTCTATTGGGGATTTTGGGTAAAAATCGCAATGGTAGCGATCGCATCTAATAAATGAATCGTCACTGCTTTCTCAAAAATTCCGCTTTTTCAATGCTCTGACTTTAACCAAAGCGGTAATTGTCAATTCTTCATTGTTAATTGTCAATTATTGAAAGCTACCCAAACCATAAACCACCGTAAGTTGCGACAGAAAGACATCAGCAAATTACAGTGGTTTGTTTGTAACTAAATAATTCAAAAAAATGGGAAAATCCGAATTTACTACATCAACTAAGGTGGACCCGATTCGCAATCTACCAATCAGAATTGTGCATCCTTCATTCTAACTAGGCAGGCATTTCTGGCTATGCGTTTCAAAACCTCCAATTACAACTCGATGAAATCAAGGCTAAAACACTTGGAAGCCACAACCTAACCGTGATTGCGATGACATTAGAGCAGGAGGTACAGGCTCTAATTCAGTTGTTTTTGTTTGAACTTTTAACCTTTCTGTACCATGAAAATAATCTAGCATGAATTTTTGAATGTGTGTGATATATTTACTAAAGTTGATTTTCTGTAATATCTCGCAATAATTGTGAAATATTGCTTAAAATTTAGGGACTAGGGAACAGGAAACAAGGAACTTTGAAAAAGCGAATTTTTTATTTTTCCCCTTGCAAGGGAAGGTTTTAAACCGTATGGCTAACGCCACGCTACGCTATCGGCTGACGCTCACGGCGGAAGCCTTGAATGAAAAAATTGTCAATTTTCACTTGTCAATTTTCACTTGTCAATTTTCAATTGATCAAGGTTTGCCCAACTTCGCAAAAATCAAATAGGATTTCTGTATACTGTATTTATGCTGATTATTCCCAAAAACTTCCTCAACTCAACCCAAACACCTCACAGCGGCTACCATTGGGACGGTACAAGTCGCCGTTTTTTTGAAGGTTGGTATTATCGCGTTACATTACCGGAAATTGGGCAAACCTTCGCTTTTATGTATTCCATGGAAGATCCTATTGGTGGGAAACCTGATAGCGGTGGTGCTGCTCAAGTCCTGGGTCCAGATGATGAATATTTGTGTCGCACATTTCCCGATGTCAACAAATTCTGGGCGAGTCAAGATGTGTTAGCTTTAGGACATTGGGGAAAAACAAACTTAAAAGTTTCTCCTCACTATCTCCTACCCCGTGACTTTACACACCATATTCAAGAAGGTTATCAAGCTACAGCTACTTTAAATCAAGGCATAATCACCGATCCTGCTACGGGTAATTACTGCCGTTGGCAGTATGAAATCAAACCTGCTTACGGTTGGGGTAATCAAAATAGTATCCAGCAATCAACCGCTGGCTGGTTGTCTTTTTCACAGATTTTTGAACCAGGTTGGCAAATTTTAATGGCTCACGGTTTAGCTACTGGTTGGATCGATTGGAATGGTAAAATTTACGAATTTACCAACGCCCCAGCCTACGGGGAAAAAAATTGGGGTGGTGCGTTTCCTCAAAAATGGTTTTGGCTTAATTGTAATTGTTTTGACAACGAACCCGATTTAGCTTTAACTGCTGGTGGTGGCAGACGTGGTGTATTATGGTGGATGGAATCAGTAGCCATGATTGGTATCCATTATCAAGGGCAGTTTTATGAATTTGTTCCCTGGAACTCACAAGTAAGCTGGCAAATTCAGCCTTGGGGTAAATGGCAAATGCAAGCCAGAAATTCTCATTATGAGGTGGAATTAACAGGAACTACTGATTTACAAGGTACACCCCTACGCGCACCCACCAGCAATGGTTTAGCGATTTGTTGCCGAGATACGATGCAAGGTAAGCTAGACTTGACACTGCGAAAATTCAGTAGTTGTAAAACTCAAATCACTTTCAAAGCACAGAGTAATCTTTGTGGTTTAGAAATAGGTGGTGGTAGTTGGGAGAATAGTTGGCACTCTGACTAAATCTACTGCTATCATTGTAGATGTTTGTTCATTTGGGGCTGTAGCTCAGTTGGATAGAGCGGTCGCCTCCTAAGCGACAGGCCGTGCGTTCAAGTCGCACCAGTCCCGTATATTTACATTAAACTACAAAGTTGAACAATTAATGGGTCTTAACCCCTATGATAAATTGTCTAATATAAGTTAGGATAGTGAGTCGAAGAAAGCGACCCTATTTATATCGTGGATACATACTTTTATACATAAGCATCTACCAAGTTCTGATTTGGGTTTATTTTGCCCAAATTCACTAATCTACAGCAGTTTTCATGTCTTTAGACCACAGTCAGGGCGAAGCATTCGGATGATAGTCTTAGGTAAAAACCGATAATTAATTGTCCGAATGCTGATGCTTCCAGCACGCTTCGCGAACGCCCCTACATTGTTGACGCGAAACCTAAATCAAAATGTGGTTTATTTACCTGAAAATAGCTGTAAATATTTTTGAGATAAAATTTTTTAGATAAAATTTTGATGTTCGCAAACACACTTACACAGCCTTGAAAAAGCTATTGTTTAAAGGTAAATCTTTGCGGTTTATGTCTTTTATCCTACCCCTGTTTATATGGTGGGGATACAAAGAAATACAAAATCAGTTTGTACATCCACAAGCAGTCTTAGTTTTGGGCGGTTCTACTAAACGTTTAGAAAGGGAGAAGTTTACCGCTGAATTTGCCAAAAAGCATCCCAATATACCAATATGGATTACTGGTGGTAGTCCACCTAGCTATACGAAAGAAATCTTTGTTAAAGCTGGAATTAATCCTAAGCGTTTATATTTAGATTATGAGGCTGTTGATACAGTTACTAATTTTACTACGTTGGTAGATGATTTGCAAGCAAGGGGTATCAAAAGCGTTTATTTAATTACTTCTGATTTTCATATGCGCCGTGCTTGTGTAATTGGTGAGATTGTTTTGGGTAGTCGAGGTATTGAATTTAAAGCGGTATCTGTTCCCTCAAAAACCGCACCAGAACCTATCGAAAAAGCTATCCGCGATGGAGTTAGAGCTATACTATGGCTAGTAACTGGTTATACAGGAGCAGAGCAAGCTCAAACTAAACGTAACCTTTATTAATGAGGGCGTTCGCGAAGCGTGCTGGAAGCATCAGCATTCGGGCGATAAATTCTCAATTTTGATCACAGGTTATTTTCCTGTAAGGGCGAAGCATTCGGGCGATAAATTCTCAATTTTGATCACAGGTTATTTTCCTGTCAGGGCGAAGCATTCGGGCGATAAATTCTCAATTTTGATCACAGGTTATTTTCCTGTCAGGGCGAAGCATTCGGGCGATACATTCTCAATTTTGATCACAGGTTATTTTCCGAATGCTTCGCCCCTACGACTCCTGACTCCTATTCCCATGACTTACGTCACGCTGCGCGAACATGAAAAGACTTTCTCAGCAACCCCTAACTCCAATCTAAAATCTAAAATCTAAAATCTAAAATCTAAAATTTTCTTCCCCAGTCACCAGTCCCCAGTCCCCAGTTCCCTGCTACCTCTGCCCTTAGCCTATATACCGATAAATGACACTCGTTCGATATAACTTACGACATAATCGTTACGTCCTTCTTCCTATCGTATATGATGTGCATCTCACAACTTATGGCCTCGGACATTCACCAATCCAAAGTCCCCAAATCCAAACTTGCACTC
>NZ_BJCE01000328.1:0-4656 GCF_005402885.1 Sphaerospermopsis reniformis | reverse complement strand
CATATCTCCTTAAAGTGTTTGGATGCAATCCCAGAAATTCGACCGCTTTTCTGAGTGGTATGTATGCCATGAGGAAAGTATAGCATTAGTTAGCGAAAGTTAGCAAATGATTAACTAGCTAATTTCCCTCCTAAACCCTAAGATTAAGTCATGAAACCTTTACTTGTCAGTATAGTTATTCCTGTTTTCAATCGGGAAAGGATGATTGGAGAGTGCATTGAGTCAGTCTTGAAGCAAACCTACAAGTCAATAGAGTTAGTGGTTGTTGATGATGGTTCTACTGACAATACTGCCCAAGTAGTTCAGGAATTGGCATCAGTATATCCCCATTATATTCGGTATGTTTATCAGGACAACTCTGGTCCAGCCATTGCTCGCAACACAGGTTTATCCCACTCCGCAGGAGAATTTATCCAATACCTTGATTCTGATGACCTATTACTGCCAACAAAGATTGAACTACAAGTTAAAGCCTTGCAAAACCACCCTGAGGCAGAAGTTGCTTATTGCCAAACTCTGCGGACCAACATGGTAACGGGAGAAACAAAAACTTGGGCGAGAACAGCAGAGGAAATAGAACGGATTTTTCCAGATTTTCTGATCCACCGTGGTTGGCACACCATCTCTCCTCTTTGGCGCAGTCGTTTATATTCTCGCATGGAAAGATGGGAAAACTTCTGTTGTATGGAAGACTGGGAACACGACCTGCGAGCGGGAATGTTAGATATTAAAATAGCACAAGTTTCTGAACCATTAGCTTTAGTCCGTGATCATGACGGCGATCGCTCTAGTGGGATGAAAACAGGATTTACCCCAGTCTTCATCCGTGATTTCTTCCGATCCCATAAATCGATTTGGCTGCGGATGAAATCCCAGGGCTTAACTGATTGGAGTTATCTAGAACAATTTTCTCGTAAAATGTTCTGGATTGCTCGACTATGTGGCGAACGACAATTGATAGCAGAAGCTAAGGAAGCCCTCAGCTTTGCCACTGAGATGGTTGCTAACCACCATGCACCTTGGGAAATTAGAACCTTCAAAGCGTTAACAAAAGTTTTGGGTTGGCCAAGAGCAGTAACCTGGACAGAAGCCTTGAAAAAAAGCCGTTAGATGTCGGAAAATATAAAAAACTATCCGCGGGACATCCTGCTAATAATTAGCACCCTCTTAGCTGCCATCAATCTATGGCAACCCCCAACCCCTTGCTTGCGCCAGGGTAAAATTTACGTCTCTCCCCAGGGATCTGACTGGAATCTAGGCAACAGTCCCCAAAGGGCTGTTAAAACTATACAACGGGCTGCGAATATGGCCACACCGGGAGAAGAGGTAGTTATTTTACCCGGTATCTATCGGGAAGACCTGCGGGTTCGCCGTGGGGGAAGACCCAATCGCCCCATTACCTTTCGCGCCCAACAACCGGGGACAGTAACCATCACTAATGCTGCTCCACCACAGGTAACCCAATATCTAACCTGGCGATCGCATGGCAATGGACTATATTCAACCCAGACCCCTTGGCCTATCTACTATGCCCTGTATAACGGCAGTGTTCTTTATGATGTTCGCTCGGGGGGAGTAGAAAGACTGAAAACCTTAGTAAGTCAACCCAACTCCTACAGTGCTTTTACCTACGATAGGGAAACAGAGCGTTTTTATCTTTTTCTACCCCATGGAGAAATACCAAATAATCAAAAGCTAGTATTTCATCGAGAAATTCGGTCACCGCGAGAGTGGGGCAATAGTCGGGTGGCCAATATTTGGCTAGAGGCACAACATCTAGTTTTTGACGGTCTACGGTTAGAACTTGGCGTTGGTTCTGGCTTTTTGCTGTGGGATAGTGGTTACATTACTATTAAAAATACTCTGCTGACAGGCGCTGGCACAGGAATTAGTGCTTCACCTCACATCAATGCACCATCCCATCTGGTAGTTGAATATAACCTTTACCATAATTATCCCCAATACAACTGGCTAAAGAATTGGCTTCCCTGGAATGAAGTATACGCTCATTACTCAAACTCTACACTGATTTCTGCAAGTTCTCCTAATTTAGTGATTCGTCATAATGTAGTTAGCCATGGTGGTGATGCCTTGCAGATTTCCCCCCATCTGGATAAACCCGGGCAGAATGGGGCAAATATCTATGGTAATCTTTTAATGTATGGTACGGATGATGCGATCGAAATGGATGGACCTGCTGAAAAAGTTCATTTTCATCACAACCTAGTTTACGACTTTGAACAAAACCTAGGATTAAGTCCAGTTTTAACCGGGCCAGTTTTAGTAGAAAATAACCGATTCCTGCATCCCGCTAGTGGAGTCAATGGCTCCCAAGTCAAGTTACTCAATCCTTGGTATAAACCCGGTTCGCCCAATAATCAAAGCCCGATTCAAAATATTCAGATTCGCAATAATACCTTTGTTGGGCGTTATCTTGCCTATTGGGGACCACCTGTTAAAGATGTATGGGTGGAAGAAAATCTCTTTGCCGTGGAAGGGATGAAAAATCCTCCTTGGCATCCCCAGGTCACAGTTCGCAATAATAAAATGATTACATTACCCCAGGAATATCCTAACCCCGGCACAAATCCTCAATGGTTCCAAGGTTGGTCAATACCCCGACCTGGACCTGGTTGGCTTCAATATGAAGATCATCCAGCAACTGTGGATATCCATAAAGTCCTATCCCCAGATTTGTTTGGGGGAAAAAATGATGGTATTTTCAGCATACGAATAGAAAAGAACACAAAATAGACCTCTCCGAAAAAGATGTAGGGACAATTCATGAATTGTCCCTACGAATGGGTTTCAGGTTACGCTTATGTAATTTTCGGAGATGTCTAATGAACAGCAGGTCAGTGCGCCAAATTGGGGTGTGGATATTCATTATCTTTGTTGCCGGGTTGTTTGGTGCCATCGGTGGTAGGATAGTGGGTTACATTTTATATCGCCTTAGCTATCATTACACCGTTATCCCCCAAGAACATCAAGACTGGGGACTCCGGTTTGGTCTGTTTGTGGGCACAATATTAACAGCATCCCACAAACTCGGCAGGAGACAGCCCTTTTCACTGGTTCAACTATTGTTAGGATTAGTATTAGTGGCTACAATCACTGGCACTGGTATAGGTTTGGGAGGTTTAATTGCCCACACAGCATATCAAACCGGTCTATGGCAACCGAGCAACTGGCGATTACCTAACCCCGATCGCCATGCCATATTCCTGGGAGCATTAACCGGACGTAATTGGGGGGCTGGTTTAGGAGTCATTTTCACAGTCTTATGGTTGCGCGTTTTTCCTCAACACATAAAATCCAATTCTGTATCTCGACTAAACTAAGTTAACCCTTTTTTGAAGTACCTGGAGTTCCCAGATGAAACCAATTATTGCCTTACTTTCCCAGTATGGAAGACTAGGAAATAGATTGTGGACTTACGCAAATGTACTTGCTTATGGCATGAAACATAATTTTAGTGTGCACAATCCCAGTTTTTACAACGATTCAAGATTTTTTAGTGGTATTAATGAAAACAATATTCTCAAAGAAGTACTTCCCATCTTTTCAAGAGTTAATGATCGAATCTCTATCTTTGATTCTATCAAATTAGATAATGGGTATTTACTTGATTTAGATCATGTCACTTCCGACAATTTATGCAGGAAATATATCGTGTTTTTACATGGTTTTTATTTTTCTGCTCCAGAATGCCTAAATCAATTTTCTACACAAATCCGGTCGTATTTTACACCTAAAGATGCTATCATCAAGCAAATTCACTCCCTTATCTACCAAGCAAGAAAACAGTGTGATATCTTGATTGGTGTTCATGTAAGACATGGAGACTACAAAGAGTTTTGTGATGGAATAATGTATTACAATTTGGAAGAATACGTTGCTATAATGCGATTACTCAAAGAACAGTGTCCACATCAAACTGTCTCGTTTATTGTTTGTTCAGATGAATATCAAGATCTATCGTCTTATTCAGATTTACAGATTTATCAAGGTCATGGAGGTGTCATTCAGGATCTCTACACTCTCGCTCATTGTGACTTTATAGTTGGACCTAATAGCACCTTTAGCCATTGGTCTTCATTTTGGGGTAAAGTACCTTTGCATATTCTCAATTATAAAGCCGAATATCGGTATGGGTTTAAACCTGTCTACAATCCTCAATTAAACACAGATTTTCAGTGTTTTAATCCTCAAAGTTTTGGTCGATATGCAAAGGTTCACGTTACTCTAGATGAAATCTTCAAAGGGAACTAGTACCGCTTCGCGGAAGTCAAAAGTCAAAAATAATAGGTCGTAAGCTTTTTAGCGATTGAGAATGGTTGGTTTATTTATGCCATGCTGTACTAGAATCCTTCTCAACAACTATGATCTAAATTTTCTAGAATCAAGCTTACCAAATCAAAGACTGATTTAACCACAAAAACTAACTAATTGCAGAGTTAAACACTATGAAAATTATTCCATATCTGGTCAAAAGAATCTGGATTTTTCAAAAAGTTAGGGAATTTTATTCAGGACTTACGCAACTGGCACAGCGATCGCTAATTATTAGTATATGTGTACTGCAATAATGAAGATGTTATTGAATCAGACTGATTGAGAATTGTTAATAGTAATAGATTAAATAAATGACGGGTA
>NZ_BJCE01000327.1:0-4705 GCF_005402885.1 Sphaerospermopsis reniformis | reverse complement strand
AAACCTTGATATATCAAAGGTTAGAGGCTGATAAACACAGAAATTAGTGCAAGGGTTTTGAAGGGTATACCGGAAAAAGTGTGCATTTTTGGGGATTTCAAGAGATGGCAAAGAAATTTTCAAATCTTCTCCTGACTCCTGACTCCTGACTCCTGACTCCTATGCCCTCACGGAAAGACTTTCTCAGCAACCCCTAATTAGTAATTGTCCCCAATTACCAATTACCAATTACCAATTACAAGTCTCAACAGATATGATAAGTATTCAACCGTAGATGATATCACTCGCTTTCCGATACTTCCATTGTTCTGTAAAAAGTTAGTGCTGTGTTGCCATAAACTTTTTGGCGGCTGATTTCCCAAGTTGGGATGATTGGTGGTGTAAAATTAGGACTATGTTCTACTGCTATTTCCCCTTGAGGATCTAAAAGTTGATAGTGAGCGATCGCTTCTAAAACAGGCTCATATAAACCACTGGCATAAGGTGGATCAAAATATATTTTGTCAAATTTTTGACCTGATAATTTTTTTAATTGTTGCAGGACATTTCCCCGCAATAATTGAAATTTTTGTTCATTATTCGCTATCTGCTGCCAATTTTGTTGAATAATGGCACAGGCTCGACTTGCTTGTTCAATTCCTACTACTAAACAGGCTCCCCTACATAAAGCCTCTGCACCCATTGAACCACTACCGGCACATAAATCTAACCAGCGACAATGATCAATTTCTCCCTGCCAAATATTAAAAACGGCCTCCCGTACTCGCGCACTGGTGGGTCTAGTCTCTTGCCCTGGTAAAGTTTTTAACAGACGATTCCCGTAAATTCTTAAACTCATTAATTAGTCATTGATCATTAGTTATTAGTCATTAGTCATTAGTCATTAGACAACTGACGACTAACAAAGAAAGCAAATTTTTATTAAGCAGGGATTTTTTCACGGACTTGAGCCACAAAATTAGATAAAACTTGCAATCCAATATTAGAGGATTTTTCGGGGTGGAATTGAACCGCCATGAGATTTTCATGAGCGATCGCTGCTGTCACAGTTTGACTACCATGAGTCACTGTTGCTGCTCTAATTTGCGGTTCAGTTGGTTCAACATAGTAGGAATGGACAAAATAAACCCAAGGTTGATGGGGTAAATGTTCCCACAAAATGCTTCTTGGTTGAGTCAGTTGCAGTTGATTCCAACCCATGTGGGGAATAGCTATTCCTGGTTCTGGACGAAATCGCCGCACTTTTCCCCGTACTATTCCTAGTCCTGGTTGAGTTCCTTCGGCGCTAGATTCAAATAAAATTTGCAGTCCTAGACAAATACCTAAGAACGGTTTACCAGATGCGATCACATCTTTAATTGGTTGTTCTAAACCGCGTGAACGTAAATGTTGCATGGCAGGATCAAAAGCTCCCACTCCTGGCAAAACTATAGCATCTGCTTGTTCTAACTCCTTGGCAGAATAAGTTACTTTAGGAATTGCACCAGCTTTTTCTAAACCTTTACAGACTGAGTGCAAATTTCCCATATCATAATCTACGACCGCAATGACTGGCATTTACTTGCTCCTTGTAAATTTATTAGGGAAGCATTTATATTCTAATTCTAAATAATATTCTAAATAATATTTATTATGCAGAAAAAAATATTATTAACTTCTTTTGACACTTGGCTGAGTGAACAACAGTCAAATTCTTCTGATGACTTGTTACTCGAACTAGCCAAAATGGCTGATATCTATCATGACTTAACTTTTTTGCGACGATTACCTGTAGATGTTCCCCTTGCCAGTTCTCGCGTCATTGCCAAAATCAATGAACTCAAACCAGATTATGTTATCTGTTGTGGTATGGCTGCTAGTCGGCAAAATTTAAGTGTGGAAGTTGTTGCTAGTAGCGAGTCTATACAGACTACTGATATTTCATTTAGAGATGGTGGAGAAAATTTTGGGATAATAACTTTGCACACAATTGTTAATGTTGAACAATTAATAGCTGAGACAGCAGCAGTTGAGATTAGTTACGACTGTGGTAAATTTGTGTGCGAAGGTCTTTATTATTCAGTGTTGGACTACTTGAATCAATCTCAACTACCCATTCCTTGTATTTTTGTCCATGTTCCGATTTTGCATCAAGAAAATTTGCTAGACATTCTTGCTGATTTTGTTTTAATCATGAATAATTTGGTTATTTTTGAATCAAGGGAACAGGGAACAGGGAATAGGGAATAGGGAATAGGGAATGGGGAACAGTAAATCATAAACTCCACTCACTAATAACTGTTAACTGTTAACTGTTAACTGTCACCTGTCACCAGTCCCCAGTCCCCAGTCCCCAGTCCCCAGTCAGTTATAAATTTTGAATTTTAAATTTCCTATGTTGTCAGCATTACTCGGTTTGACTCTCGCGCAAGCAACTCCAACCGCACCACCACCAGAAGAAGTGGTAATACCTCAAGAGGTGCGAGCTTTACCAGGCAGGTTGGATACTGTTCCAGTATTTAATAGTAATAGTCCAGAATTGGTATTAAAGGAAGGTATTTTACTTTCTACCTTTCCTTCAGAGGATAAAAAAGTACCTACTGCACATTTAAACTTTCCTTTTCAGGGGCGGTTTGATGTCTTTTCCCATCATATTGCTAGAGCAGAACCACCAGAAGATTTACGTTCTCTTTACCACGGGATAATTTTACATAACCCTGGTAATACACCGGTAACTGTGAATATATTGCAAGGTGCAAGTTATTTAAGTCAACCAGATGCACCTTTTTTACCATTAGATTCTTTTATTCCTAATGATGCGGGAAATGTGTTTGCAGGTCCGGGTAGTAGGGTGATGTCTGATATTTTGAGAGGGAGAAGACAAAATATTTTCCCAGCGCAAATAGTCATTCCTCCTGGGGAAAGCCAGATGTTATTAAATTTACCTATTCCCGTGCGAGAATTGACACCACCTTTAAATGGTCGTTCTACTTATATGCGTTTGCGGAGTAATGGGACGGTGTATGCTGCTAGTTTAGCGATGTTTGCAAAAACTAATGCTGATGGTAGTGAACGAGTGCCAACTTTAGCAGAATGGGAAGATTTATTAAAGAATGGTGATTTATCAACACCGAGAGATAAAACCCCGACTCCTATACAGGGAAATGGTAAACCTGCAATTTATGGAAGAGTTGCGGGTGTGTCCCGTGGGTCACAATGGCGATCGCTTTTAACAGATAATTCTAACAGCAGGTATTTAACTATTCCCCAACCTGGTCAAGCTTTTTCTTATGCTTTAAGTTCTTTACATGGGGGAACTTTTGGTACAGGTCAAATTCAAACAGCACCGATGTTAGTGCGTTATCCTGATACAGCTTATTTTGCACATGGTAATTATGGCATTCAATATAGTTTAAGGTTGCCTTTGTTGAATAATTCCCAAAGTGCAAAAAATGTCACTGTATCTCTGCAAACTCCCATTAAAGAAAATGAGTTAACAAAATCAGGTTTAAGGTTTTTTACAACTCCTGCGCGTCAGGTTTTCTTTAGGGGAACTGTCCGAGTTCGTTATCGAGATGATCAGGGTAAACCGGCGACTAAGTTTGTACATTTAGTGCAAAAAAGAGGTGAACCTGGTCAACCTTTGGTGTCTTTAAATATGAAACCAGGGGATAATTCTTGGGTAGAGGTTGATTTTCTTTATCCTCCTGATGCTTCTCCTCCGCAGGTTTTGACGGTTGCGACACAGGAGTAATTTAGGTGACAGGTGACAGGTGACAGGTGACAGTAAATAGTTCATTACTTATTACCTATTCTCGTTATTCTCGTTCCCAGTCTCCAGACTGGGAATGCAGTTTTAGAGTCTTTGACTCTACTATAAACGTTTTTTGTCAGAATCAGGATGTCCAGGATTTGAGGATTTACAGGATTAAAGGATTTTCGGTTTAGTCTTTAGTGCTTGGTGCGATTGCTTTGCTCTGGACTTTAGACTAAAAGAGAGCGATCATTAGTGAAAGGGACTGCAAAAAAATCAAGGGATGCCTGTAAGAACAGACACCCCCATAGCGGAAAATGAAAAAAGCACAACCAATTCTCATATAACCGCTATGGATGTTTTTACACAACTTATGTAATTCCGTCAAGCAGCTTATGATTGTTTATGTAGGGCAAAAGACGCAACATTTGAAATGACGGATGCAATATTGCTGACACGCAACGCCTACAGTCTGGCAGACTTATCACTGTCTCCAGTATTTCGTCGTAAGTGGTCAAGTATTTATGAAACAACACAGGATACCAGACCACAACGCAATAAATTGATGAAACTGTACAATCAAAAAATACCAAAACAAGGACGTATAATTTTGGGAGGAGACCACACAGCGTGGTCAAGACCAGATGCTCCCACTCTGAAAGAGAGAACCTACGAACATTCATTATGCCCAAGGAGGAAAAGGAGGTCATCCTGTTACCCCTGGATACGGATACAGTACCATAGCGTGGATACCAGAAACAGAAGGGAGTTGGGCATGACCACTCAGACATGAAAGAATTACAAGTTGGGAAAATCCTATAGACAAGGCGGTATGGCAGTTAAAACAGGTATGTCAAGAATTACCATCAAGACCAATCACACTATGGGACATTGAATACGGATGTGCGCCATTCGTGATCAAAACGGCTGAGATTAATGCAGATAAACTGATGCGCTTGCGTTCCAACCTGT
>NZ_BJCE01000326.1:0-4742 GCF_005402885.1 Sphaerospermopsis reniformis | reverse complement strand
TATACGCCCTTACGATTAATGAATCGGTGTTCTAGAAAGGGTTTCAAATTACCCACATTCAATTACCGGAGAGATACAGCACATTCCATCTACATGAGGTACAATATGAACAGGCAAGACTTGTACTGAGCGGTTAGTTAGCTTCTACTGAGCAACTTGTACTGAGCCTGTCCTGAGCCTGTCCTGAGCCTGTCCTGAGCCTGTCCTGAGCCTGTCCTGAGCCTGTCCTGAGCCTGTCCTGAGCCTGTCCTGAGCGCAGTCGAAGGGCGGTGTCGAAGGGCGGTGTCGAAGTATGCCTGTGCTACAAGGGTTTTATCATTAATATCTTTAATATCTTTACCTCATCATAACGAAAAATGCTGTATAATGAAACACAGAATGAACTTAACCAAGTATTAAGTGTTAAATGGTCATATCTAGTCTAGGAGAGCCATAAAATTTAGCTGAATAAAAGCTTAGAATGCTACAAAAATACAAAAAAATACTTAACCCAAAAAATCATTTGATCTAAAATCCATGAACAATCATAATTCTAGCATAAACTCAACCTTGAATGAAAATGGCAGAGTCATTATTGCACCTCAAACCTTGCCTCCTCAGAATTTTCCCTCATTTGAAACCGAGGAAGATGATATAGACTTAAAAGACTTTTTTTCTGTTATCAAGAGACGAGCATTGGTTATCATCAGCGTTGTCTCTGTGGTGATGTCTACTGTTATTTACCTCACACTTAAAGCAGAAAATATTTATGAAGGTAATTTTCAGCTTTTAGTTGAGCCTGTGAATAGTGATAGTAATTTATTAGGACAAGTACCTCTGCCAGAGTCTAGTGTGATGAATAACTCTGCCTTAGATTACGAAAGCCAAATTGAGGTGCTTATAAGCCAGGAACTGATGAAAGAAGTTCTGCCAAAGATACAATCTTCCTATCCTGATCTCACCTATGATTTACTAATAAAAAATTTAAAGATTAGTCGTCTAGGTAAAACCAAAATTATAAAAATAAGCTATCGACATCAAGAACCTCAAAAAATTGACTTAGTATTAAAGACACTATCCGATTTCTATTTGAAATACAGCTTAGAAAAACGCAAAACCAAACTAACTCAGGGAGTGCAATTTGTAGATAAACAACTACCTGCCATCAGAAATAGGGTAGCTCAATTGCAGAAACAACTACAAATATTCAGACAAAGGTATGATTTTATTGATCCAGAACATCAGTCCGATCATGTGGCAGAACAACTGCAAAAATTAGCAGAAGAAAGACTAAAAATTGAGCAAAACTTAGCCGCCGCCAGAGCTACTTATGTTAGCTTATCAACCCCAGAAGGACAACAAGCAACATTAAATACAGCCCCTATATATAGTCAATTAATCACTCAATTACGTCAATTAGAAGCCCAGTTATCTGGAGAATTAGTACGGTTTCAACCAGATAGCCCGTCTATAAAAGTATTAGAAGAGAAAAAGCAGAATCTTTTGCCTCTGATAGAAGATGAACAAAGGCGGTATGTAGGATTAAAATTAGCTGAAGCAACCAGTGTGCTTCAGAACCTAGAGGTACAAAGCCAGGAACTAGCCAGAGTAGAGCAGCAAACCAAGCAAAGATTTAAGCAACTACCCATCTTAGCCAGACAATACACCGAAATTCAGCGGAACTTGCAAATAGCCAATGATAGCCTAAATCGGTTTTTAGAAGCCCGTGAAAACCTTGTAATTCAAGTAGCACAAACAGAACTACCTTGGGAATTAACACAAGCAGCAAATCAAAAGGAAGATCCTGTTTTGCCAAATATACCTCTAAATTTGATTGTGGGATTATTTGGCAGTTTAGCAACAGGTGTGGGTATTGCCTTCCTGCTGGAAAAACTCGACAATACCTTTCATGATGTCGACAGCCTGAAGGAGAAAATCAAACTACCTTTATTGGGAACTCTTCCCATAGACAAAAGCATCAAAGATTACCAATCTGCTTACAATAATCGCTCCACTTCCAAATCTGAATCAGGAAAATTTCCTCAAGTTGATTCTTGGTTGTCTAAACTTTTCTACCAGAGGAGCAAGAAAAGTTATTATGGCTATTATGGACAAGGTTTATTTTGGGAATCTTTACAGGTTCTTTACTCTAATATTCAGTTGCTCAATTCTGATCAACCGATTAGATCTTTAACTATTTCTTCCACGATGCCTGGAGATGGAAAGACTACGGTTGCATTCCATCTAGCTCAAACAGCAGCAGCCTTGGGCAAAAGAGTATTGCTGGTGGATGGTGATTTGCGCCGCCCTAAGATTCACAGCATATCGGGATTAAAAAATTTATTTGGTTTAACCAATGTCCTCACATCAAATATACCAGTTGAGCAGGTGATGCAACAGTTACCTGATATGAGTTTGTTATCAGTGATTACCGCTGGCGATAAACCACCAGATCCTGTAAGATTGCTTTCATCGGATAAAATGAAGCAAGTGATGGAATATTTGCACGAAAATTTTGATTTAGTGATTTATGATGCTCCTCCCATCCTGAAAATAGTTGATGCCAGACTGATAGCTCCACAAACGGATGGTACGCTGCTGGTGGTGAGAATGGACAAAACCGACAAATCAGCAGTGATGCAACTTCAGGACAGTCTGAAACTCTTTCCTATCAATGTCTTAGGTGTGGTTGCTAACGGTGAAAATAATCAGCTTCATAATTATTACAGTGACTACTACTATAATACTGGTATAGAAGCTAGAAAATCTTAAAGGAGGCAGGAGGCTTTCTTAGTGGGGGATTTAAACCCACCTCTAATCGTAGACCGCCCTTGCGGGTTCGCCAGTCACCTACAGAAGGAAACCTTCTTGCAGTGCTGGCTCACCAAATCACTAGATTATGGCGGGGGACTTAAAACCAAATGGGCGAGTCAAAAAGGCTTTATTCTTAATTCAAAATTTTTCCTTCTGCCTCCTGCCTTCTGCCTTCTGCCTCGCCCGATAGCGCAGCGTGGCGTTAGCCATAGGCCAGTTAATCTTATTTGTAATTTTCTATACCTTGCCCGCCAAGTCTTGTCATTACACCAATACAATATACCTCCGTTTATAATGGCAATAACGGAATAGGGACAAATACAAGTGTCTAATATCACCATTCAAAACTTTTTAGGGGTTGCTGAATAAACTCAAAACCTTGATGAATAAAGAGTTTGAGGCTCATAAAAAAGACGGTAGGTGCTTTCGTTATAGCGTCTTGAGTCTGAAAAACCTTGCACTTTTCTGGGCGGACAGAAATTAAAAAATGTCTTTAATTCTCCTCCTGACTCCTGACTCCTCACTCCTGTACGGGCGAAGTAGGGGCGAAGCATTCGGAAAATAACCTGTGATAAAAATTGATAATTTATCGCCCGAATGCTTCGCCCTTACAGGAAAATAGCCTTTTCATAAAATTGATAATTGGTCGTCCGAATGCTTCGCCCCTACGACTCCTGACTCCTAGCCCTAACGAAAAGACTTTTTCAGCAAACCCTTTTTAAACACCCTCTAAAGTGTAGAAGCTCAAAAATTTTGGATTTGGGGGTTACGATTTTTCCCATACCAAATTTTTTCATCTAAAATCTCAAATCTCAAATTCCCGGTAAAGCAAAGCATCAGTTATCCTGCTCAAACCTATTAGAACAAAAAATCTGGGGATCGCTTGCAGAATTGTTCACAATTTGTTACAAAAGTACAAAGAACTTCTAGAGACCCAAAACCTAATGTTAGGCGGACTTACTGGTTTAACAGATCCCAAAGGCACAGATTGGGGAGAGCGAATGCTCAACACAGTCGCCAGCCAAACGATTCGCCACCTGTTTACCCAGAGCGAGTCAGTAGAAGTCTTTGTGCGCTGCTATCCCTCCAGCAAACTGTTGCAAGGCAGCATTGATAGCTTTAAAATGAGCGGTCGTGGCCTAGTAATTCGGAGAGACTTCGCTGTTGAAGAAATGTCTTTTGAAACCGATGCGGTTGCCATTGACTTTAGTTCGGTTTTGAGCGGCAAACTCAACCTTAAACAACCCACCCAAGCAGTAGCGCAAGTAATATTATCAGAAGCAGGTATTAATCAAGCTTTCCAAGCAGAATTGGTGAAAAAGCGACTTCTCAACCTTTCTGAACCAGCTTTAACAGCAATTTCAGGTGGTGAACCAGTTTCCTTTACCGACGTTCAAATACAGTTATTACCGGGAAATCGCTTACATCTTCTAGCTAAAGCTGACTTAAATAACGGTGAAGTCATACCCCTGAGTATGACTTTAAGTATAGGTATTGAAAGACGGCGACGAGTTTCTTTTAAAGATCCAAAAATTGAACTAGAACAAGTACCAGAAGCACAACGGGAAACCTCCCAAACTTTAAGCATGGCACTGGTAGAAATTTTAGATAATATGGTCGATTTAGACCGTTTTGACCTGGATGGTGTAAAAATGCGACTTAATCGTTTAGAAACCGAAGGTCAAAGATTGATTTTTAGTGGATATGCAGAAATAGAACGAATTCCTAAAAGTGGTTAATGGGGATTGGGGGAGAGGTGATAGTTGATAGTTGATAGTTGATTGGGTTATTACAGCAGTTTTCATGTCTTTAGACCACAGTAAGGGCGAAGCATTCGGACAATTAATTATCGGTTTTTACCTAAGACTATCATCCGAATGCTGATGCTTCCAGCACGCTTCGCGAACGCCCCTACATTGTTGACGCGAAACCTAAATCAAAATGTGGTT
>NZ_BJCE01000325.1:0-4770 GCF_005402885.1 Sphaerospermopsis reniformis | reverse complement strand
TTGAAATCCCAAAAAATGCACACTTTTTCCGGTATACCCTTCAAAACCCTTGCACTAATTTCTGTGTTTATCAGCCTCTAACCTTTGATATATCAAGGTTTTAGGTTTATTCAGCAAACCCTAGTTATTTTTCCCAATCACCAGTCACCAGTCCCCAATCACCAATCACCTATCAACACCTAAAAAATTGTACAGCGCCAATCCCTCTATCGTGAAGGCTGACGCTGTACGGGTTTAAAGTTATTTTTGATCGGCTAGGGTCTTTATTTGCTTGACCCCATGTTATTAATACCTATAATCTCCGATTTTTTGGAACATTAAGGATTTCTTTAGTATTTCTTTAGATTTACTTTTTTATTGATTTATCAATCTTTGTTAATTTTTGTGTATTTGGGAGAAATAGAAGCGCCAAGTATTTCTGATACCCAAACTTCAAAGTTGCGAATAGGATGAGAACGAAGCACAGTATCAGCATGAACAATAGGTTCAACTAAAATAGTAAACATTCCTAAACGATTACCTGCTATAACATCAGTAAATAAGCGATCGCCTACCATACCTACTTGATGTACAGGTAAATTCATTCCTTGTAATGCGGCTCTAATTTTACGACGTGAGGGTTTAGCCGCACCCAGGTAATAAGGAATATTCAGGGAACGAGCAATACTACCAATTCGGGATTCACTGAGATTATTACTCACTAACCAAAGAGCCGCATAATCACGCATTTGTTCTACCCATTGTTCTAGTTCTGGGGAAGCGGCGCTGGCAGTAATGGGTACTAGAGTATCATCAACATCCAAAACCAGCCCTTTGAGTCCATATTGTTGGATGATATCTGGCGTGAGTTGCAAAACTGAACCTTCTAAAATCAAGTCTGGTTGTAAAATATTGTTCCAAGTCTTCATAATTCGTAATTCATACATGAGGTGACAGGTGACTGGTGACTGGGGAAAAATATTTCCCTTCTGCCTTCTGCCCCCTGCTTCTTCTGCCTCCTGAACTCCTAACTCCTGTAATAAAATTCCATTGCCAATCAAGATTAGACTAGCAATGGAAACATTAAATTTCAGTTATGAATTATTCAACCTGATCAAACAGATGTTCTTCTAAAAGCGGTTGAACTTTACGAAATTCTTCAGGAGATAGTAATTCTGGCTTACCTGACTTGGTGATACGGGCAAAAAATAGCAGGGGATCAAGGGGGGTGTAAACTGCATACTCCTGGTCTTGATGATAGAAACTAGCCAGTAGCTGTAGTTGCTCCGGTTCTAAATCTGTTCCTTCATCTTCGATTTCTAAGGTGAAGATTTCTGATTCTTCTACTGGTGGTAATTCACCCACTACAGTCAAAGCATAAGCAGTATTTTTAATAGTCAGATTTTGCTCAGAGAGAACTGCTTGAGCGGTACTAAAAATCTCATCAATTAAATCGTCATCTTCTACCAAAATGGCTTCTTCTTCCTCACCATCACCTTGCCAAGCAAAAATTTCTATGGGTGAGTCAACAGGCAGAAGTAAAACATATTCTTGCCTATCTACCGAGAGGGAATGCTCAATATAACATTCGAGCGATCGCCCTTTTTCATCGGTCAAAGTGATAGCAGCAGCGTCAGCACGATCATTTTCTTCAGAAAATTCAGATGAATACATAGTCACATTATCTAAACTTATCAATACTCAAATCTATGAAATTCATTTAACTGTTTTATGACAGTCAATGTCAACCAAAAAGCTGAATATACAGTTGAGTAATAGTTTTCAGAATATCATGTTCAAAGGTATTAATCCTCAACAAATGCTACCGATCTGTTGGAGTTACTGCGTCTAGCATCTAGCCACTGTTGCAAAATTAAAGCTGCGGCTTTCCGGTCAATCAGGCTCTTATGACGTGATGGCGAGCGATTTTCTGCAATCAGCATTTGTTCAGCTTGAAAAGAAGTTAATCGCTCATCAACGTATTCAATAGGCAGATGCACAGCTTTAGCCAACCTCTTGGCAAATTTCTGGACGTGTCGAGCTTGAAAACCTAAAGATCCATCCATTGAATATGGTAGACCAACAACCAGAACTTGCACTTGGCGATCATGCAAGATTTGTTGTATTTGCTCCACATCATCTTGAAAGGATCGGCGCTCAATCGTAGTGATACCTGTGGCAATCAAACCAGTACCATCGCACCCTGCTAAACCGATGCGTTTGCTACCAACATCCAAACCCAAGGCGGATATAAAAGATTTTGATTGCTGCTCAAGCATCACTCTAATTGTTCTCCTGGTGTGCCTCTAATGATTCAGATTGGCGATATGTATCCATATTATGAAATTGTTGACTACCAAAAGCAACAGTTTCTGACTTATTTGCTGCTGTTCGCTCTGAGGCAGGTTGTGGTTTAGGAACCCATGACATACCACCGGGTATGGGTTTACGTGCTGGTTGTAGTCCTTGCAGCACTTCTGGCCATTGTATGCCTTCCAAAGAAACGAATTTTGATTCGCGGATTTTATGCCAAACGGAACGCGACATAATTAGGGTATGTTCAATGCGTTTAGCACCAATTCTTTCTAAATATTCTTCCCGTTCTGGCTGATAATCAGAGGAAGCCAGTTGTAAACCTTGTTGGGGAAAATCTTGAGCAATGCGAGCTAATTGAGACAATAATTCTGGATACAACCAAGTATAGGCTGGGTGAACCGTCAAACTCGCTACATGAGGATTTTCGCCTTTCCGGTCAAGTTGTACCTGAAAATAGCCAATAGCTGCTTTGCGTTGGGGTTCAAACACATAACCGCTGACAACCTCTGTTTTTGTCACCCATTGCTTCACAGCATCGGCAAGAACACCGAATAAACTGGTTTTAAAATCATGGGTATGGCGGTCAAAAACCTGACGTACCAAAGGCGGCATAGATGCTGTATCTAGTTGATATAGTAATGGTGCATCAGCATTACTAACGGGTAAGAGATTAGGTAAGTCAGGTTCTGCTTGTGCTAATTCTCGCAGTAACTCTGGGCTAATTTCCCAGTAGGTCATTTCTGCCAACCGCTGAAATCCATTTTGTCGATATAGTGCTAGAGCATCAACGTCATTGACATTAATTTCTAGCAGCCAGGTACGAGCTTCTAAAATTGATTCAAAGCAATGCCTAAGTAGTTGTGAACCTACCCCCAGTTTGTCAGCAGTACGGTCTAACATTACCCTGTCAATTCGCCAAGTGCTGCGGGTACGGTTAAATGGTGATACTTGAATCATTCCTAGCAGCATCCGTCCTTGCTCTGCGACAAATCCGCAGAAGCGGTACTGTAAAGGGTTGGGAAACCAACTCAAAAACTTGAGTAAGCCAAACCAGTGACGCAGCCATTGCATGGTAAAAAAGCTGCCCTTGGGAGAGAGGTCTGTATAGGAATCTTGTGTTAGACGTTCAATACCGTCTAGATCCCGATATTGAACAGGACGAATTACGAGGCTGAGATTTCGAGGAAGTAGTGAATTCATTTTGATTCAAGCCGCCATTTAACCTTTACTAATTGCGATGGGTAAGGTACTGCTGCAATAATAATCTTAACGGCTTTTCACTCTTAAGTTATTGTTCCAAAAGAGTGATTTTATTAACTGAATACCGAAAAAAGAATAAAAAGCAGAAATTGTGATGACACCGTTGGCGTAGACACAATCATATCTGCTTCTATTGTATAAGTTTTTCTGAAAATTCTCTATAATGCTCAGGTTTTATAAACCTTGTCTAGAGGCCAGCTTTTCAAAGTAAGCTTGAGTTTGATGAAGTAGCTGCTGGCGACTATCTTCTTGTGTGTGTTTTAGTGTTGGAACCAAGTTGCGAGCTTGGAGTGTCATGTGCAACTGTAGATGCGCCACATATTCACTGATATCTTGGTTTTCTACAACTGCGCCCGTTAATACATTTGATTCCATTTCCACTGTGTTCTCCTTTATCAATGTTGTGCGGTTGTATGACTTGATCACATGATCAAAATATCATACTTGTTTGACTTAGCTTATTGATTTGCAACGAACTGTAATAGTTAGGTATTGGGGACTGGGGACAGAAGGAAGTTTACCAATTACCATTTCTCTACCCAATAGATAATTTCTGAGGCTGAACTATCAATAGCGACTCCATAGCTATGACCATGATTCCATTTAAACCCTGGTTTACCTTGGTCTTGTGCCTTGAATACCAAGATTTGATATGTACTGGGAAAGGCTAAATTATCAGATTTACCAGTATAAAAAAATGTTGTGGGTACACCTTCAGCTTGTTTGATATGGTCGTTTGTATCACCCCCCCAATATTTATGCCCTGCAATTTTACTGTAGTGGGAAAGTGATTTTTGAATTTGTTCAGGAGGTCGTTTTAAACGGATTTGAAAAAAATTACTTCCTTGCTTCCAGCCTGGAGAGTAAGCCAGGGAGATGAACTGATCACTACGAGTAATCTTTATGGGGAAATGTTTGATTTGGTTAAGATCAGACCACTTGTGATTGCGAATTTCTGAATAGCGTGATATATCAGCAATTATCTGTGCTGTTGCCGTATTGTTGACAGTTTGTGTGAAGAGAAAACTGCCTGCAATTACACTGGAACTACCCACAGATAATAAACCTATTGTAGCGATTTTGACTAATAAAGATTGCTGCATTTAGTTGAGTAAATCTAGTTGGTAGATTAATATCCCAACTCATCAAACAACCGTAGTCACCAGTTACCAGTCAAGGGTTTATTTTAGAAAGAACCAAAAATCATTCCTGCTA
>NZ_BJCE01000324.1:0-4772 GCF_005402885.1 Sphaerospermopsis reniformis | reverse complement strand
TCATTATGTTCAAAATTTCCTTAATCTCTTGAAACAGTTCATCAATGTAGCCTGATTTTTACATTTGGCTTTTTAGCCAATGTCCAGAGCTACTGAAGACTTGAGGGTGAAGTGTGAATTCCTGCTGCTATGATTAGCACAAGTATCTCTATACATGGTTTTCCATATTCAATTAGAGATGATTAGGAACTGATAAAATAGGTTTTGATTCGTGCCAAAGTATGATATGACTTCCGGTTTGATGGTCTACAACATAGCCCAGTTTTTCAAAGATTTTGACTGCTTGTTTACCGGAGATATTTGATAAACGTCCCATTTATACTAATACTTCTCCTACAAAAGATTGAGATTCTTTTGGTACATAGGGTTTACCATGTTTTTCTAATACATGAAGATAGCCTTTTATAGCATCTTTGATATTTGTAATTGCTTCATCTAAGGTTTTACCTTGACTGACGCAACCAGGAAGTTCTGGTACTTCAGCAATGTAACCTTCGTATTCTGAATCATAGGTGAATATTACTTGAAATTTCATAGCGGTTTTTTTGGGAGGTCTTTTTTTAATTTAATAGTTGGGTTTTCTTGCGTCAACCTAACCTACTTACTACAATTAACTATTATTTAAACTCAGGTATCGCCGCAAAATATTTTGCGCTTTTTCTAATAATTCTGCTTCTAATTCTCCTAATTGTTGCGTTAAACGAACTTTATCAAAAGTCATCGGTTCAACACATATCAAAAGACTATCTACAGAAAGTCCGTTTTGTGCTGATGCAGGTACTTCTACTACTGCTGGAGAAATACGGGGGTTATTAGGTTTTGCGGAAGTAAAAGGTAAAACTGTGACTTTGCTGCGTTGGTTATTAAACAAAGTTCCAGAAATTATCAGTGCTGGACGAGTTTTTTGAATTTCTGTACCTACGGATGGGTCAAATGTTACGATCCAGATGCTTCCCATTCGGTAATCGCTATGTTTTGCCATTCACTTTCCCAACCTAATTCTAATTCATCAACCAAGGCGCAAGCTGCCGCTAGTGCTTCATTTTGTTGTTTTTCTTGCCATTGTTTCAAGAGACTTTCAATTAATGCACTACGGTTATCAACTTTTTGGTCAATGTAATTTAGTAGTTCATCTGGCAATGAAATTGAGATTTTAGCCATATCCTAACCAGGGTAATACTATTAGTAGTATAGCTGATTTTGATATTTTTAGTGTTTATAACTTTTTAATTCATGTTATTTAGTAATGGTTGGTTAGTTTGGGTAATGTTGGGTTTATTTGTGTCAACCCAACCTAATAACTAACGTAATTATGAACTTACTAAAACTTCTGTTTCTCGGTCTAAAACTGTCAGTGCTTCTTGAATTAATTCAACTTCACGAGCTTCAAAAAGTGATTCACCGCACTGCTCACAAACCCATGCAGGAATGGCATCCCAAGAGATATGATAGCCTTTTCTATCAATAGTAAAAGGGGCTGTTCCTCGGTGCATTTTACCTTTACAATATAAGCATTCCATTTTAAATTCTCCTCCTAAAATCAGATGACCATTGTGTTGGTTCGGGAATGTAAGCGGTGATAATTGCTAGATATTCGTTTTTGGGTGAACAAACTACATGAATTGCTCGGTTATTGTCTCCAAAACCTAATAATTCCTGATAGTTGTTGATGGTTGGGTGGTTTGGGTGATGTTGGGTTTTCTTGTGTCAACCTAACTTACTTACTTTAGTTGTAATAAAAACAATTAACTTATCCATATAAAACATGAAAATAATTGCTATAATAAAAATCTCAATCAGATTTATTAACTGTAATGACTATCAAAGAATTACTGTTACAAGAAATTGACAACACACCCAGCGAACTTTTAGAAGATGTGCTTGGTTTTTTGCAATCACTCAAAACAGCACCACAAAAACCCCCAGTTTCCTATCAAGAATTGTTAGAAAGAATAGATTACTTAGAAACAATAGTAGGTATTCGTAAAGGATTAGATGAATTTGAGCGCGGTGAAGGGATTCCTGCGGATCAAGCTTTGGCAACCTTACAAACAAAATATAATATTCCTCCTCACTCATGAATTATTAAGTTATTATTCAACCTACTGCATTTCAAGAAATTGAAAACTCCTATCGTTGGATGTGTGATAATTTGAGTGCTGAAGTACCAAATAATTGGTATTATCAACTTGAAGATGCTACTTCATTAATTTTTGCTGTTTCATGATTTTTCTGTTGTTGACTAAATTCTTCAAACAAGGTAAAAAATCTATCTACTGCGCTTTTTTCATCGGCTGAATGGAAAAGCAAAATACTTGACCATAATTGACCTGTTTCTACATTAAATTTCTGTCTTATCCATTGTAAAAAATCTTGAAATTCGGTTTCTTCTGCTGTTAAGGGAATACCAATTTCTCGACGAGCAAAATAGTAGCCGTCTAAAAAAGATTGGAGGCTAAAAATAGAGTTTTTACCTAAATACATTGCAGGTCTTTTTTTAATTTTTTGCAGTAATTTGTAGAGATTATCCATATTTAACTCCCTAATTTTCTAGGTTAAAAGTATGTTTCTGTGATTTGAAACTCTAATCCTGCATCTAAAATAGGTGAATAGAGATTCTGTATCCAGTCTAATCGCGTAATTCCTTGATGGTGGATGTTATCAACAACAATTTCCACCCCATTGATCTCAATTATAACACCTTCATGATGACCAGTAGTAGCAATCAATTCTCCAATACTATCATCATAAATTCTGCCATAAATGGGATCTTGAGAATTTGTATCTAGTTTAATATGTTTGCCATGAATACCTTGTCTAATTAAAAATTCTTTGATTGCTCTAGTGCAGGGGATACAATCAAATATTCCGTAACTTCTGGCAATTGCTATAATTTGTTGATAAATTATGTCCTCTTGATGCAAATTTGCTCCCGGTGCTAAATTTTAATAATTCTAGTATCAATTTTATTCTATCCTTGCACTGCTTGACGAATATCTTCCCAATCTTGTGCTGTCATTTCTGTTGTATTTCCAGAGTTCAAACTTTCTAAAAGTAGGGTTTGTAGTTGTTCTTTTGCTTTCTGTTTTTGGTCTTGTCGCACTAATTCCCGAAAATATTCACTAACGCTGCTGTAACCTCTTTGCGCTACTTGTTCTTCTATATAATCGCGCATGGTGTCAGGTAAGGAAATATTCATACTTTTCATAAGGTGATTTCCTGAATCTACTTTTTTATATTATGGCGGTTTTTGTCATTTTCTGCCATTGGTAGAAAAAACTATTTGTGATGGTTGGTGATGGTTGGTGATGGTTGGGTGGTTTGGGTGATGTTGGGTTTTATTCGGTTAACCCAACCTATCACTGAATTTCACAAAATATCATCAACTTGTTGACATCTTCTGTGTACCTACGTTATGCTTTAAAGTGTTATATTAATTACATAATTGCAAATTATGTTAAAAAAAGGGCAGGTATACCGAGTACAAGATAATTTTATGCTTGATAGTTACTTGGTTTATAAAGGTACAACTACATTGAATTACAATAATAAAGTTATATATATCTTTCAAGACTATGAAGATTATCTAGACGGGAAAGACACAGAAATAGATTTTGATGAGGAAAGGATAAAAGAACTAACTTTTACCCCTTATTAATTTTTGAGCAGGTAAATTAGACGTTGGTGAATTAGGGTAATTGTATGAATTATGACAAAAGCTACGAAGATATAACAGAAACCTTCAGAAGAAAAGGGAAAAAAATTTTAAAAGCGGCTTGTATAACCCAAATATTCCCTGAAGATGGTGCTTTTATGCAAGTTTTACCTGTAGATGAATATAAATCAGTTGGCGCTATTTTAGAGCCAAACCGAGATATACCAGTTCATAAAACTTGGTCTTTAATTCCAGTTATACAAATACATGGTCATCCTTCTTCTAAACTTGCTGATTATGCAACTATTAAAGAATACCTAGAAGAAATTATTGTTTGTTGTAAATCTTGTTTTGCAGCTTATAGAAAAACAAGGACTGATGATGAATCTGGATTTTTTGCTGTCAGTTGTGGTAGTCAAGACTTATGGATAGGTCATAATTTCATGCAAATTTTTAACTCAATGCAAAATCAGTGGGATGTTGAATGTATAGGAATTGATTCTAATCCAGAGAATTGTTTAATTAATTTGACCGAAAGACGACAAATTATCATAAAGTTAGATAACAATACCATAGAGGATAATAAGCCTAAAATTACTCCAAAAACTAATAATGTAAATACATCCAGCACATCAAATTTACAATCAAATACATCAGGAGATTGTTTTGTTGCTACTGCAACATTTGGCACTCCTTACGCTGAAGAAGTTTCTAAATATAGAAATTTTAGAGATAACTATTTGGTAAAAAATGCTCTAGGACGTATTTTTATTAAAGTATATTATTCTTTCCTTGGTCCATTATTAGCTAGAGCAGTCCGCAGCAACAAAACTCTCAAAAATTTAATGTCATGGCTACTTAGTAAGTTATTACTATTTTTACCAGAGGGAGGATCATAATCAATATCAAATAAATAGTGTCAACTAATATAATAGTTTTGAATACAGGATTTATCATGTCTAACAACAAAAATTTTGATTTTGACTCCTGGGGTAAGCTGTTGTGCAGCTAGATTGTATAATAGGGAATTAAGTAACTAAGCGATCGCTTCTGAATTATGCCAGCAAAAAACCATCTGTCTCAAGAACAGAGAGAAAAGCTCTTAAAACACCTAAAA
>NZ_BJCE01000323.1:0-4890 GCF_005402885.1 Sphaerospermopsis reniformis | reverse complement strand
TTTTAGGTGTTTTAACAGCTTTTCTCTCTGTTCTTGAGACAGATGGTTTTTTGCTGGCATAATTCAGAAGCGATCGCTTAGTTACTTAATTCCCTATTATACAATCTAGCTGCACAACAGCTTATCACTTAAACGATAAGCATGATAACCACCAAAATATTCCCATACTTCTTCTAAAAGTTGTTTGTAATCTTCAGATATTTCTGATAATGATTCTTGACTGGGAATAGGTAATTGTTTAGCTTCAAATTCGCTATAAAATCTATAGGCAGGTGGACAAACTGGACCATAACGCCATGCCTGTATTTCTTCGGGAAATAATTGTTGATCATACATGGCTAAATACAAACTTTGGGCATAATAAAGCAGCTTTTGTACTTTCATATTTGTCATTTCTGCTTCTATGCCGTCTTGGTAAGCTTTAATAATGAAGTAGCGAGCTACGGTTAGACAATCAATCATAATCACACTCGCAAATTAAACACAATACATACTCCATTTATTATACTTTAAATTCATTTTTTAGTACATTTTTACTGAAAAATCTGTTGATTAGACGATGAACCCCAAGAAACACTCTTGGTATTTTCTCTCAAAATCACAATTGTTGTAACAATTAAGCTAGAATTATTAAAGGTTCTTTACACAACTGGCAAAAACCCCCGCCTAAAAAATCTCAAGTACACTTAACTTCTATTATGACTATTATGAGAATACTTTTTGGCGGTTTAAAATAATAGAAAATCCTGATGTGACAAACTAAGAACCTATGCCACAAACGCTTCTGAATGAAATTATTAACCAGCTAAATAGTTTAGAACAGGATGAACTACAGCAGCTTAATCAGATTATTCACATATATCTGACTGACAAAGCACAAGCTGATCAAACCACAAAATTTTATCAAGCACTTTTAAATTCTGGTTTGGTGAAAGAAATTAAACAACCCATTCCCCAACCACAGGAAAGAACTCTCATTCAAGTACAGGGTAAACCTGTTTCTCAAACTATCATTGAGGAACGCTGCTAAATGACTGTTTATTTCTTTGATAGTAGTGCTTTAGTTAAACGCTATGTTGCGGAAATAGGTTCAACTTGGGTTGTGAGTTTGTGTAATCCTAATTTCAAAAATAATGTATTTATTGGTGCTATTACTGCTGTGGAAATTACTGCGGCAATTAGTAGACGTGCAAGGGGTGGAAATATCTCATCTTCAGATGCTACAACAGTTTATTCCCAATTAAAAAATGATATTCAATCTGAATATCAAGTAATTGAAATTACAGATACTATTATTAATTCAGCCATGACCTTAGCAGAAAAACACGGTTTGCGGGGTTATGACGCAGTTCAGTTAGCTGCTGCTAAAGCTATTAATGATCTTTGCATAGCCAATAATTTGCATCCATTAACTTTTGTATCTGCTGATCAAGAATTGAATAATGCCGCAGTCTCCGAAGGTTTAGTCATTGATAATCCCAATAACCACCCCTAAACCTCAAAAACACTCTTGCTATTTCCTGTCAAAATAACAATTTTTGTGACAATTGAGTTAGAATTATTAAAGGTTCGTTACAGAACTGGCAAAAAACCCCCACTTCTGTTAAAACGACCAAACCCTAAGCTAACTAAGCTATTAAATCTAAAAACCCTAAATTACACAACAACGCTCTTATGACGCTCCCAATTCGTAACGTCGCCATTATCGCCCACGTTGACCACGGTAAAACCACCCTGGTTGATGCTCTCCTCAAACAGTCCGGCATTTTCCGCGAAGGCGAAGACGTTCCGGATTGTGTGATGGACTCCAATGATCTGGAGAGAGAGCGGGGAATTACTATTCTTTCCAAAAATACGGCGGTTAAATATAAAGATACCCTGATCAATATTGTTGATACCCCTGGACACGCTGACTTCGGTGGAGAGGTAGAACGGGTATTAGGCATGGTTGATGGTTGCATTCTCATTGTTGATGCTAACGAAGGACCAATGCCCCAAACCCGCTTTGTACTGAAAAAAGCTTTAGAAAAAGGTCTGCGTCCTATTGTTGTTATCAACAAAATTGACCGCGCTAAGGCTGATCCTCATGTAGCCGTTGATAAGGTTTTGGATCTGTTCCTGGAATTAGGTGCAGATGACGATCAGTGTGATTTCCCTTATCTGTTCGCTTCCGGGATGGCTGGTTATGCCAAGGAAACTTTGGAAGCAGAAGCGGTAGATATGCAGCCTTTGTTTGAGGCTATCCTCCGTCATGTTCCCGCACCTGTGGGTGATGCTAACAAACCTCTGCAATTGCAAGTTACCACCCTGGATTATTCTGAATATCTGGGACGGATTGTTATTGGTAGAATCCATAACGGTACGATCCGCGCTGGACAACAAGCAGCTTTGATAACAGAAAGTGGTAATATTGTCAAGTCGAAAATTTCCAAGTTGATGGGATTTGAAGGCTTGAAGCGAGTGGAATTAGAAGAAGCTTCTGCTGGTTATATTGTGGCGGTAGCTGGTTTTGCTGATGCTTACATTGGGGAAACTATTACCGATCCTAATGAACCCCAAGCGTTACCACTAATTAAAGTGGATGAACCAACTTTACAGATGACCTTCTGGGTAAATGATTCACCCTTTGCAGGTCAAGAAGGTAAACTGGTTACATCTCGTCAAGTGCGCGATCGCTTGTTCCGGGAATTAGAAACCAACGTAGCTTTAAGAGTGGAAGAAACCGACTCCCCTGATAAGTTCCACGTTTCTGGACGGGGTGAATTACACCTGGGTATCTTAATTGAAACCATGCGTCGGGAAGGTTACGAGTTCCAAGTTTCCCAGCCTCAAGTAATTTACCGCGAAGTCAGTGGCCAACCTTGCGAACCTTTTGAATTATTAGTTTTAGACGTTCCCAGCGATGCAGTAGGTAGCTGTATTGAACGTTTAGGACAACGGAAAGGGGAAATGCAAGATATGCAACCCGGTGTTGGCGATCGCACACAATTAGAATTTGTGATTCCTGCCCGTGGTTTGATTGGTTTCCGTGGTGAATTTATGCGGATGACCCGTGGTGAAGGTATCATGAACCACAGTTTCCTTGATTATCGTCCCATCACAGGAAATATTGAAGCCCGTAACAAAGGCGTTCTGATATCTTTTGAAGAAGGCGTTTCCACATTCTACGCCATGAAGAACGCTGAAGATAGAGGAGCATTCTTTATTACTCCTGGAACAAAGGTGTACAAAGGCATGATTGTCGGTGAACACAACCGTCCTCAAGACTTAGAATTGAACGTTTGCAAAACCAAGCAGTTAACTAACCACCGTGCATCCGGTGGTGATGAACTCGTACAATTGCAAGCACCTGTAGAAATGAGTTTGGAAAGAGCATTGGAGTACATCGGACCCGATGAGTTGGTAGAAGTAACTCCCCAATCTATTCGTCTCCGCAAAATGGCGAAGAAGTTAGCTAAACGCTAATTTACAGCAGGAGTCAGGAGTCAGGAGTCAGGAGTCAGGAGTAAAACTCTTTTTACATCTGGTTTCCGGTTAAATTCTGTACCTGACTGATCCGAAATCTGTTGTCTCTGGGGTGGGAAATTTCAACCCACCCTTATTTTTTATTTGTATGTATCTGCGTTTATCTGCGTTTATCTGCGTTCTATTCTAAATTCCTGAAAAAAAGTTTTGTGTCAATAATCCCCCCTCTATTCTCAATATTATTGATAATGTTCTCAATTATTTAACGAGTTTTGGTTTTTTCGGCGATCGCTCTTGACAGTGTTTTGAGTTTCTGGTAAATTTAGTTAAAATCCCAAGGGATTGATATAAGAGTTTTAAAAAAGTTTTAAAAAGTTTTCTCACGCAAAGACGCAAAGACGCAAAGAGAAGAAAGGTTAACAGAGTAAAAGTATTAATCGCATTTTTGCTATATAATCAATAATAAACGTAAATCCATCCTCAACAATGCCAGAAACGCAAATCATTTTCTTTCAGGACGATAGAGGAGAAGTTCCTGTTTTAAATTGGTTGAAAAAACTAATCAAACAAGATCGCAAAGGATATGCAAACTGTATTGCGAGAATTGAACAATTAGCCGAGTATGGTTTTGAATTAAGAAGACCAGCAGCAGATTTTTTGAGAGATGGGATTTATGAGTTAAGAGCGAAGCACGTTAAAGTACAGTATAGAATCCTCTATTTTTTTCATGGACAAAATGTGGTGATTTTAGCTCATGCCATGATTAAAGAAGATAATCAAGTTTCAGAGAAAGACATTGATTTAGCATTAAAATATAAGAATTTATTTGTACTCAATCCAGAAATTCATACTTATACTGAACAAGAGAAAGAAGCAGATGAAGAAAACTAATGATGCAGTGAAAATTATTCACAAAATGATGAAGGAAGATCCAGAATTACAAGAGATGGTGAGAGAATCTTCATTAAATGCTCAAGTATCTCAAATAATTTACGATGCTCGGAAACAAGCTGGACTAACTCAAAAACAGTTAGCTGATTTAGTTGGTACTACTCAGTCAGTGATTGCTAGATTAGAAGATGCAGATTATGAGGGACATTCTTTGTCTATGTTAGCTCGAATTGCAGCAGCTTTAAATCAAAAAGTGGAAATTAAAATATCACCTAAATAAGTTGTTTAATAGTCAAATTAATCAAGCATAAAATATAATCTTGAGATTTAATTTCACGTAAATCTGATCTCCCGAAATACCTGAAAAAAAGTTTTGTGTCAATAATCCCCCCTCTATTCTCATTATTATTGATAATATTCTCAATTATTTAACGAGTTTTGGTTTTTTCGGCGATCGCTCTTGACAGTGTTTTGAGTTTCTGGTAAATTTAGTTAAAATCCCAAAGAATTGATATAAGAGTTTTAAAAAAGTTT
>NZ_BJCE01000322.1:0-4897 GCF_005402885.1 Sphaerospermopsis reniformis | reverse complement strand
TGAGTGCCAAGAATTGGTCTTGGAAATGATGGCATCTGTTCGCAATAAGATGCCATTTTATCAGCAGGGTTTGAGGGCTGTAATGCTTATCCAGCAACCTCTTTAGCTCCTTTGTCGCCCCCTCAAGGGCGAAGCATTCGGATGATAGTCTTAGGTAAAAACCGATAATTAATTGTCCGAATGCTGATGCTTCCAGCACGCTTCGCGAACACCCCTACATTGTTGACGCGAAACCTAAATCAAAATGTGGTTTATTTACCTGAAAATAGCTGTAAGTCCCCTAATCCGGGAACATCCTCCCTCAAATATCTTCTATAATCATGTTAATAATTGGAGTAGTAGGAGTAATATTAATGAAACCATTATTATTGCTGGTTAGTTTGCTAAGTTTTCATAGTCCGGTAAATTATAGTTATTATTTACCTGTATATTTATCTTCTCTACCCTTCGCAAATTTATCTCAGACTCTTTATCATCAACCTTCACAGTTAAATTCAATCAATTCAATCAATTTAAAAAACGTAAATAAGAAAGTTATGATGAAGGCTTCTTTGTTATCTCAAGAAAATAAGCTATCACCTTTAGGTGTTCCTCCTGAACCTAACCGAGATATTGGTATTGCTACTGTTTTTCTAACTTTAGAAAATCATCAACAGAAAAATCAAACCGTCATGATTGAAAAGATTGAAATTCGCAATATTGGTGATAGAAAATTACAACCTTTTGCATTTAAAAGAAGGAAAATCGAACTTAAACCACTAGAAAATGCCGTGGTTGATATTCGTTTAACTAATAAAACCGGTTACGTTGGCAATGATCAAGTTAAGGCAGTTATAACTTATAAAATTGAGAATCAGGTTAATGTAATTGAGTCTAAACCTGTGGTAGTTCAAAAGTCTTAGGATTAGTGCGGATACTAGAGAAAGTAAATCTAGCTTTAGATAATTCCCAAGAGATGAAAGTTATTCGTGCAAGAAAACTTCTCTTAATTCCTATGGTTTGAGAATTTAGGTTTTATAGAGGTAGAACCTCTGGGTTTCCATTCCCAGTAATAATTAATTATACTATATTGATAGTATCATAAATTATATTATGAAAATTACTGAGAAAATTTGCAAGATAAACTAACTTGTATATTATCTAATAGACATCTCCAGAAAAAAATTATAGAACCTATTTATGGGGGCAGGTCGAAGATTATGGGATTTTTAGATGTCTGATTTTTCCGTTAAATTATCGCCTAAAGGCTTCGCTTCGCCCCTACAACTTATGACAAATTAATACATTTTATTTTGGAGAGGTCTAATTGATATATAATTTATAGTAGGGAGGTATTTTTATATGATGACTCTACAGGAAATTATCAACTCTATTGACAACTTACCAACAGAAGACAGAGAGTATTTATTTGAGTTTCTCCGTCAACAAAGAATTGAAAACCGTCGTTTAGAAATTTTAGCTAATGCAAAAGAAGTAACAGAAGCATTTAACAATGGTACTGCTAAAAGGGGAAGTGTAGATGATTTGATCGCTGACTTACTAGGAGATGATGATGGAAGTTGTCTGGAGTAGTGGATTCAAGCGATCTTTTAAAAAGATTATCAAGAAAAATCCACAATTAAAAAATAAGATTATTGATGTCTTACAGCTATTAGCAGATGATCCTTTCACACCATCTTTAAAGTCTCATAAATTAGGAGGAGATTTAGCTGGTTTTTGGTCTTGTTCTGTGACTTATGATTGTAGAATTATTTTTAATTTATCTGAGGATGAGCAGTTGTTAGAAATGGTTATTTTATTAATTGATATTGGTAGCCACGATGAGGTTTATTAAATAGTAATTTAATAGTAATTTAATAGTAATTTAATAATAATTTAATAGTAATTTAAAATAAAATCTCAGTTTTCATCCTGAAAATCCTGAAATCCTGTACTTCGACTTCGCTCAGTAACCAGACATCCTGATTCAGAAAAATATTTAGATCCCTAACTTATTGACTTATTCAAGAAGTCGGGGATCTAAATCATCTCATAATTAGGGTTTGCTGAATAAACCTAAAACCTTGATATATCAAAGGTTAGAGGCTGATAAACACAGAAATTAGTGCAAGGGTTTTGAAGGGTATACCGGAAAAAGTGTGCATTTTTTGGGATTTCAAGAGATGGCAAAGAAATTTTCCAATCTCCTCCTGACTCCTGACTCCTGACTCCTATGCCCTCACGGAAAGACTTTCTCAGCAACCCCTAATTATCTCTCAACTAACTTCCCATCACTGCATCTCAATACTTTTCGGTTAAGCCCAAAAAATAAAATTCTGTAGGTTGGGTTGAGGAACGAAACCCAACATTTATAAGCTTTTGTTGGGTTGCGCTATCGCTTAACCCAACCTACAAAAACTCATAATTATCTCTAAACTAACTTCCCATCACTGCATCTAATAACAACTCACCACCAAACCGCACCGGATCTGTACAAGGTAAACCTGTTTGATCTGTAACTTGGGCGATCGCATTTTTAGCAGCAACTTCATCTAAATCTCTAGTATTTAAAGCTATCCCCGCTACCGGAACTTTAGCAAACGCACCCACCCCACTAGCAACAATTTCATACATTTTAATTACCTCCGGTAAAGGAGGAATCGGAACATGAGGATTATTATGATTGTGAGTTTGTCCGGCTCGATGCACTAAAATTAAATGTGTAGGTTGAGAACCCCGAATTAAAGGTAAAGTTGCAGTTGAACCAGGATGTAATAAAGAACCTTGTCCTTCTATTTGCAGAATATCGTAATTTTTACCAAACCGCATCACCAACTGTTCCACCGCACCCGCAGCAAAGTCTACCCGCACTGCATCTAACGCTACTCCATCCCCTTCTAACATTAACCCAGTTTGACCAGTAGCTAAAAATTTCGACTTCCAACCCCGTAATTTTGCAGAACGATGTAATTCTAAACTGGTGGACATTTTACCAATGGCCATATCTGTTCCCACCGTCAACACCCGACGACAGGGAAGAGTCCGCGCTAACCCGGAAGCTATTTCTAAGTTAGCAGGTTCTTTTCGCACATCCCAAATTAAGCAACCTGGTTTTAAGAGAGCATTTAATTCTGGTATATTCCCTAAAGGTGTGTGTAGACCATTAACCAAAGACATTCCCCCTTTGAGTGCATCTTTGATATCTGGCCAATAATGATCAGGAATTATCCCACCTTTGGGAGCAATACCAATAACTAAAACTTCTGGTTGATATTGCAAAGCTGCACTCACTGAACCCACAACAGGAACATCACGTTTTATTCCTGTTAACTCTGATACAGATTTACCTACACATTCCCGATCTATCACTGCAACTATCGGTGATTCACTATAGCGTAAAATGGATAAACCGGTTTTTCCCTGAGTTCCACTCAGTCCTTCATGCAATAAAATTGCTATCTTTTTATTAAGTGGCAAACGCACTGTATTGTACTCCTAAACCTGGTAAATTATTAGGTAAAATTCGTCCTTTTTCCACAGATGCACCCACAAAAGGATCATCTATTAAATTTAAGTGACTATCTAAATCTAAATAATCTGCTAATGGTGCAAGTTGGGAAGCTGCTGTATTGGCTAATGAACTATCAGAATAACAGCCAAACATCACTTGTAAATTATGTGCTTTGGCTGTATTTACCATTCTCCAAGCTTCACTTAAACCCCCAGATTTCATGAGTTTAATATTAATTCCATCTACATAATCTGCTAAGGGGGGAATATCCACACTGGTAAAGCAACTTTCATCCACAAAGATGGGTAAAGGTGAATGTTCTTTCAGGGTGGCTAATTTATTTTCTTCACCTCTTGGTAATGGCTGTTCTATATATTTTATCCCTAAATCTGCTAACCACAGAGACATAGAAATTGCATCTGCTAAACTCCAACCTCCGTTAGCATCTACAAATAAATCTATTTCTGGTGCTGTTTCTTTCACTGCTAAGAGCATTTTTCTGTCTGCTTCTATTCCTTCTTTTGCTCCTAATTTCACTTTTAATAATTTCACATCCATATATTCTAACCAGTCTTTGGTTCTGGTTGCTGCACCTTCTGGGGAGTTAATACCTATGGTTACGGATGTGGGTACTATTTTATTGAGATTTAGTCCCCACATTTTCCACAATGGTAAATTTACACTTTTCCCCATCCAATCATACAACGCCATGTCTATAGCTGCCTTGGCTGCGGAAGGGATTTGATACTGTGTTAAAATTGTTTCAATTTCCTGTCTTTGCCAAGGATTGTATGATTCTAACACAGGGGTGATTTTTTGCAAGGCATCTGTGATCATTTCGGTGGTTTGACGGTGATTTCCCACACCAAAGGGTGATGCTTCTCCCCATCCTTCAATGTCGTTTTCGATGATTTTGACGCTGATATTTGTTGTTTGTGTTGTTGTTCCTCTACTTATTGTTAAGGGGAATCTTTTGTTAACTGTAAATTGACTGACTTGTATTTTCATTTTAGCAACTTATACTTATCAACTATTTATCAGCCATAATACACTAAATAAACAAGATTATAATTTTATGACTTACGCAAGATGTGACTGAAAACCTTATTCCTGCGTAGGGGTAATTCATGAATTACCCTTACTTTCTTTCCCTTTTGCATAAATCCTGAATTTATTAGCTTCTGCATTGTTTGAAGAAATCCGGTATCCAATACTTTTCGGTTAAACCCAAAAAATAAAATTCTGTAGGTTGGGTTGAGGAACGAAACCCAACATTTATCAGCTTTTGTTGGGTTGCGCTATCGCTTAACCCAACCTTGTATCTTAGAGGTATGTTAGAGGAAGTGGTAGACCGTCCCAACCTTGGTCAGAAAAGACCGCTTCGTAGCAAGGATCACCACAACAATC
>NZ_BJCE01000321.1:0-4903 GCF_005402885.1 Sphaerospermopsis reniformis | reverse complement strand
GAAAAAGAAAGATGGGCAATGGAAAACCAAAGGGATGAATGTTTTGCCGATATGTACGTACATCCCCAGGAAACAGACTATAATATTGATACATTATTTGAATTAATAGACGCTTCAGAATTAGACTATCCTGTACATCCTAAAATCCTGGTTATCCTGATTCTGACAAAAGAATATATCTTTATTATTCACAGACAATCTATCAATTAAAATCCTGGTTATCCTGATTCAGAAAATCACATTAATACACTTTCTTTCACCTGCAATTTATTTATAATACTTTCTTCTAAAAGATGATAGAGGAAATGCGGAGTTTTTAAATTAGCTGAATGTAATAGATTTTGATAGACTTGACAAGCTGATTCATCATTTAAAATCCGATTGTGAATAATTCTTGTCCATTCCGGTGCAGTTATCATTAATTGTGGAACAACTTCAATAAATGCTGTAATTTGTTTTTCCATATCAAAAGATTCCAGAAAATGAATTAAGCTAAACATCACTTCTGGCTGTTGACATTGATCATCTAAAATTAGATGATAGGCAGATAAATCATTTTCATTAGGATTTTCAGCTATTGCGGTTAAAGCATTTTCAAAATTTGTAACTTGTGCTTCTGTTTGCATCAATCGGTTATCTTTCAAGATTTCTAGTAAATTGTTTTGATTCATGGTTTTTACCTCATTTAACAAAAATAGATTGCCAAGTTACTTTATTGAGTTTGATTAATGCTTGCAAACTTTCCCTGATTCTTCTATTATACAAACCTTGAGAAAGATAAATAGAACGTACATCCCAAATTTCTTGTGCTAAGGTTACTCTGGGTGATAAGTTTAAATTAGGACGTTTACCATAAGAAATTGTTTGCCGATGACGGCCTCCTTTTCCTGGTGATAAATGTTCCATCATAATGGCATATCCTTGATCTGTTGTATAATTAAGTGGAACTTTGGCTTTCATAAAAGCATCCGCAGGTATATGATGAGGTGTGAGGTTATCACCTCTACGTCCCTTTTTTAGTAAGTCTCCATAAGTACCTACAGTTCCTTCTCCTGGGATGAGTTGAGGTTGATGATTAATAATTTTTTTACTCCTGTTTAGTTATTTATACTGTTTAATATTTTGATTATAAAGGAAGACAAGGAATAATTAAATTGTCTGAATCAGGATGTCCAGGATTTAAGAATTTTCAGGATGATATTTGTCTGAATCAGGATTTCCGGGATTAAAGGATTTTCAGGATGATATTTTTTGTCTGAATCAGGATGTCCAGGATTAAAGGATTAACAGGATATTTTCGATCATTTATGGTTTTCTTTGAATGATAGGAAATATATCTTTTATCTGCATCAAAATTTATCATCATTAAATATTACCAGAAAATCTATAAATAACAATCCTGTACATCCTTAAATCCTAGTTATCCTGATTCAGACAAGAGAATATATCTTTATTATTCACAGAAAATCTATCAACTGCAATCCTGTACATCCTCAAATCCTGGTTATCCTGATTCAGACAAGAGAATATATCTTTATTATTCACAGACAATCTACAAATAACAATCCTGTACATCCTCAAATCCTGGTTATCCTGATTCAGACAAGAGAATATATCTTTATTATTCACAGACAATCTACAAATAACAATCCTGTACATCCTTAAATCCTGGTTATCCTGATTCAGACAAGAGAATATATCTTTATTATTCACAGACAATCTACAAATAACAATCCTGTACATCCTCAAATCCTGGTTATCCTGATTCAGACAAGCTATTTTTTGATAGTTAAAAACCTGAAAGAAATATTATTACCTTCCCAGTATTCCTGCGCTGAATTTAAAATATCCAATGCTATTTGGTACTGTGTCGGTTCAGCTTGAGCAAAGATATCAGCATGATCTTATGATATGACATATCTTTGAGCCGGACACCATGTTAAATCGGTGATACATTCATCAAAAGCATCCCAGTTATTGCCGAAGTATGCAGGAAATTCCATTGCTTCAGCAGCTTGTTTTAAAAATGTTTGTTTGTTATTGATTTTTTTACCATTAAGATAAAAAACTTTATGATTCATAGATTTATGGTGAGGAAATAGGTTAGTAAAATTGTCAGAATCAGGTGGTTATCGAGCGAAGTCGAGATAATGTCCAGGATTAAAGGATTTACAGAATGATAAAATAGACGATTGCTAACAAAATCCTATTAATGACTACTTTAACCGCCATATCTTGATAGTGTTGTCCCAACTCCCACTAGCCAGAGTTTGACCATCGGGGCTGTATGCTACTGAATAAACCGAGTCAGAATGACCAGGAAGGGTTTGTAGGAGGTTTCCTGTTTTTACATCCCACAGTTTGATAGTGTTGTCACCACTCCCACTAGCCAGAGTTTGACCATCAGGGCTGTATGCTACTGAATTAACCGAGTTAGAATGACCAGGAAGGGTTTGTAGGAGGTTTCCTGTTTTTACATTCCACAGTTTGATAGTATCGTCCCTACTCGCACTAGCCAGAGTTTGACCATCGGGACTGTATGCTACTGAATCAATCCAGTAAGAATGACCAGAGAGGGTTTGTAGGAGGTTTCCTGTTTTTACATCCCACAGTTGGATAGTGAAGTCATCGTTATGGCCATAACCCCCATCCCCACTAACCAAGTGATAACCCCCATCCCCACTAACCAAAGTTTGACCATCGGGGCTATATGCTACTGACCGAACCCAGCCAGAATGACCAGAGAGGGTTTGTAGGAGGTTTCCTGTTTTTACATTCCACAGTTTGATAGTGTTGTCCCTACTCGCACTAGCCAGAGTTTGACCATCGGGACTGTATGCTACTGACTCAACCAAGTTAGAATGACCAGAGAGGGTTTGTAGGAGGTTTCCCGTTTTTACGTCCCACAGTTTGATAGTCTTGTCATCACTCACACTAGCCAGAGTTTGACCATCGGGGCTGTATGCTACTGAATAAACCGAGCCAGAATGACCTCTTAGAGTTGTCTCTAAAAAGAAACCAATAGGTAAATTTGCAATTATAGATATGGGATTGACTGGAAACACTCCATAACGCATACAGCCATAGAATTGAGTTCCTATAAATCCTAATATCGCAGCTATTAATAGTTTTCTCAGTTTCGTATTTTTGACAGGAATCGTCGTTTGAGGCGCTGGAATTGTGACAGGTTGACTCTGAGGTGTAGAAATTACTGGTTGTGAAACCTGACGAGGTGAATTTACTAACTGATTAGTTTGCGAAGCCTGAGATTGATTTGGCTGAACTGAAGATGAAATAGTTGTAGCTGTTGATGGGGTTATTACAGTTTGATTTTGAGGTTTAGAAACTGCTAGTTGCGAAACTTGAGATTGAGTTTGCTTAACTGCGGCTGAAGTATTTGTATTAGTATTTCCCGCAATTAGGTTATTAGCTTCAGTTTGACTAATTAGACTTATTTGGCTTGAATCTTTTAGTATTATTTGTGGAGTATTACAACTTGATTTTTGATGTATTTCAAGAGTTCCCGTAATTTTGATATAACTTCCAACCCAATTACTTAATTGAGTAATTGTTAAGCTTCTGGAATTAGATAAATTTTTTAAACCTTCTGAAAATATAACAATTGCAAAAGGACTATAACCGTTGACGAGACTAGAAACGTTACCAAAGTTAATAAAGAATATATTTATGCTGCTAAGATGGCGAGTATTAGCAACTTGACCAACTACAGTTATTATCTTTCCTTCTTGCTTAACCAGTTCTAGGGTGTTAGTAGCTGCAAAAATAGTTGATTCAATAACAACAGATGGTTTTGCTTTAACAACACCAGGAAAAATATCAACACCAAGATTTGTAGAGCGATCGCACCAATAGCATTTACCAAAAGTTCTACTATAATAATGACTATCTACCCTGCCGCAAATAGTTAAATTATCATTCCCTGTTCTTAAAGCCTCTAACCACTCCCTAGCCGTAGGACGAGAATTAGGATTTTTATACCCATCATTAAAGCATCTCAGAAAACATTGCTGAATATCTGGATAGACAATCTCTAAAGGAATTGTTCTTGCTGCTGCGGTAATTAAAGTATTTGCCCCATAAACCCATAAACCCCGACGGATAAGTTCATTAGGTTCTGGAGTTTCCCCTGCACCAGTCCATTTTCCTTGAAAGGGGCTATTACCACCAAATAATAATTGATAGATAATTACCCCTAACCGAAATCTATCATGTATTTCCGTTTGCTCAATAATATCAAAATCTTTTCCCATTAATTCCGGTGGTGTATATCCTTCCGAACCAACTAAACAACGAAAAACCTTACCATTTTTCGGATTTATCACCTGAAAAGAATCAGTATCAATAATAGAAGGTAAAGCCCGATTATTCACTAAAATATTTTGTGGTTTAATATCACCCAACACATAACCAGCTTCATGTAAAGCCGCAATAATTGAGGCAATATTTAAAGCAGTGGTATGTAAAAAACGCCAATCAATTTCAAGTTTTAATTTCTTGCGACGTTGGGGATTATAAACATCAATAAGTTCTTTTCCATCCTTAATTTCTGGCATTAAAAAGCCCACAAAATTGCCCTGAGCATTTTTCAACACCGATTTAGGCCAAGCAAAGGAAACATGATGAAGATGGGAATTTGGTTCTGTGGGTGGGTGGTCTATCATTACTGCTAGTTTTTGAACCCGTTCAGGTGTTGGTGAATGGTAAATTTTAGCTAAATAACCATGATGATTAGTTCGCCAAACTTTTGCTTCTCCACTAACAGCTATTTCACTTAATAGAGTAATTGATTTTCCTGTAATGCCACAGGTAAGAACTGTCATATAATTTTCAGTAAATTGGATGAAATAAATATCAAATAGTATTGTTGACTAGGACGGGCTAG
>NZ_BJCE01000320.1:0-4906 GCF_005402885.1 Sphaerospermopsis reniformis | reverse complement strand
CGGCAGGCGGCAAGCGGCAGGAGGCAGGAGGCAGGAGGCAGGCGGCAGGAGGCAGGAAGCGACAGGGAGGAGGCAGGAAGCAGCACGAAGGAGGCTCGAGGCAGCAGGCACGCGGCAGACCACAGGACGCAGGCCGCACACCGAACGCCGAAGACCGCACACCAAACACCAATCACCAATCACCAATCACCAATCACCAATCACCAATCACCAATCACCAATCACCTGTCACCAATCACCAATCACCTGTCACTTTCTCACTTCCTGGAAGCAGTTCCTGTTTATACTTTGTGCTGTCCTGGGTGATAGCAATTGTAGTAAATAAAATTGCACCTCCCATAGCTAAAGCCAACAAATAACGTTTGAAAAGCGGCAAATCTCTAATCATCCTGGCTAAAGGTCGGCTTTGACGACGCAACGCCGAGGAGATAAGAATTTTTTTCCAAGTAAACGGATCACGGACGTAGTGACCACTTTTACAAACTACGAGTTTTTCCTGACAATAAGGACAAATAAATAATCCGATATAAGTCTTAACAGGCTTAGTCCTGTTATTTCTTTGGCAAATCGGACAAGTAACATAATTATTATCAAAGGTGTGTATATTCATCTAGAGCTTCCGCCTAGTCCATTTACTGATTCATTTACGCTGAACATTTCTGAGCATTGATTGACAAAGCTCGAACTGTAACGATAGCAATACCATCATTACTGACGGTAAAGGAGGAATCCCTCAAAGCACGCAACATAATATTACGTGCGCCGTTAGCATCTCTCGGTGTTTGCGCTCCACAATTCGGGCATTGATGCACCTTAGAGCCGCTTAATTTAGAGTGATCTTTCTATAACAATAGCTATATTCACTAAGAAGTATGGCTGAAATCAAGTTCTGATCTCAGGAGGTAGTAGGGGCAGGAAGTAGGAGGTAAGAGGCAGGAAAACGAAAAATATTACCTGTTCTCTGTTCCATCTGATAGCTGATAGTGAATACTCAATCTATCTCCCCATCACAACTACTCACTGTGATAACTAACAACTTGTATTAACTAATAATTCTCTCCTATTTCAACTATTCTGATCATAAAAATTTCAACTGCTTGTCTGAGTTGATGAAAACTGTGTATATGAAGGATATCAACCATACTTGTCTGGTTGCTTAATCATGGCTCACAATAATAATTAACCAATAAAAAAAATAAATTTTTTCTTACATTTACACCGTTTTTCCATGACTCTCTTGCCTCCTACACAACTGAGGAAAGTAACTCAGCCAGTTGCCTTTCCCACATCTTCTGCTCGTTTAACTCATCTGATCAATCGTCTTCAGCCATCCCCGGAAACAGTGGTGCTGTTTTTAGCCATGCTGATTGGTGGTGGTACGGGTATGGGTGTGGTCACTTTTCATTATCTCATCGAGTTGATTCATCACTTGATGCTAGAAAATTTTTTGGGACAGATAGGAGTCTGGGGTGGTTGGACTTTAGCTTGTGTTCCTACCCTGGGCGGATTAATTGTAGGCTTAATGCGTTGGCGTACTGAAGATTTTGGACCTGGACTTTCATCTTTAATTGCTCTATCTCAGGGTAGAGAAGTTAAGCAACAATTACGACCTGTTACTAAGATGATAGCTGCTGCTGTTTCTTTAGGTAGTGGTGCATCTTTGGGTCCTGAGGGTCCTAGTGTGGAAATAGGTACTAATTTTGGGGTGTTGTTATCAGATGTACTGCAAGTTTCTCAAGAGAGGCAGCGGTTACTGTTGGGTGCTGGTGCTGCTGCTGGTTTAGCAGCTGGATTTAATGCTCCCATTGCTGGGGTATTTTTTGCTTTAGAGGTGGTTATGGGGGCTACTTCTTTTGCTACTTCTGCCGTCAGTGTGGTCTTACTTGCAGCGGTAGTAGCAGCTTTAATTGCTCAAATTGGTTTGGGTTCTCAACCTGCTTTTGCTTTACCTGCTTATCAAGTTCGCAGTCCTTTAGAATTACCGCTTTATCTGGGTTTAGGTTTGGGTGCAAGTTTGGTAGCTTTGACTTATACACAATCTATTAGTTTAGGTAAAGCTTTTTTTAGCGGACGCTTTCAAGGATTTCAATTTTTGGGCAAGATTCCTAAACCTATTCAACCAATTATTGGTGGTTTAATAGTTGGTTTAGTGGCTTTGCAATACCCACAAATTTTAGGTATTGGTTATGGAACTGTGCAAGCAATGTTGCAAGATCAAGAGTTTTCCTTGAATTTGTTACTTGTACTTATAGGGTTGAAACTGCTGATGACGGCTGTTAGTTCTGCTAGTGGTTTTGTAGGTGGTTTGTTTGCGCCTGCCATGTTTTTAGGTGCATCCTTTGGATCTGCCTATGCTAAAGTTTTGGCTTTGATAGTTCCCGGAGTTGCTGAATATATGGCTGCTCCTCCAGCTTATGCAATGGTGGGTATGGCTGCTGTTTTGGCGGGTAGTGTGAGAGCGCCTTTAACAGCTATTTTAATGTTGTTTGAATTAACTCGTGACTACCGAATTGTTTTACCTTTGATGGCTGCGGTGGGTTTAAGTGTCTGGTTAGTAGAAGGAATTAAACCAACTGTTAATTCTAATTCCAATCTACAACAGATTGGTCTTTCGGAATTGAAAGATGAGCAAGTGGAAATTGTACAGCAAATTTCTGTGGCAGATGCTATGCACTCTTATCCTAAAAAAATGCCGGCAAATCTTGGGGTTTTAGAAGCTGCTATGGAAATGATCCGCGATCGCTCACCCAGTGCTTTAGTCATTGATGCCAATGAACAATTAGTCGGTATTATTTCTCTGGACGATATTAACCGCACTCTTTCTCTTTGGGAAAATTACCAACATTCTCCTGGTGAAATACAGCCTAATTTTTCTAGTCAAACACTCATAGATATTTGTACGACTGATATTCTCTATGCTTGGCAAGATGAACCTTTATCTGAAGCTTTAGATCGTATGGCGCTGCGAGGTTTGCATCAGCTACCAGTGGTAGCAAGAAACAACCCCGACTGCATTTTAGGTTTACTCGAAAAAGAGCAAATCGCTTTAACTTGCAATTTAGCAGCTACGCGCAAAGCTTTACAGCACTATTTACCAATGTTGCCAACAACCGATATAGTTATTGGTCATTAGTCTTTGGTGATTAGTGATTGGTGATTAGTGATTGGTGATTGGTGATTGGGGAAGAGGTTTTTAACTGCTGACAACTGATAACCGATTGGTTAGTACACAAAAATCAATAACTGCAAGTCTGGGTTTAGCATTGCTAAACCCCTACAGCTGACAACTGATCTTCTAGCTGAAAACCTCTACAACTAAATTTTGATTAAGCTGTAGCTTCTTCTACTTCACCATCTTCTCTGTCTTCTGGATCTACTTGGCGTAGTCGAATATGCTTCTTGCCTAAAGTAATGATAAATTCATCTCCAGGTTTAAGATTCATCTGTTTTGTATAAGCTGAACCTATGAGTAAATTGTTGTTAGACTGCACGCTAATTCTATAGCTGGCACTGCGTCCACCACGGCCATTAGCACCTGGTGTACTGTCCAACTCAATGCCCTCGGCATCAATTAAGGCATTCAAGAATTTCATCATATTCACGCGCTCTATACCATTTTTGGTAACAGTATAGTAGCCACACTGTTTAGCTTTCTCTTCCTTGCTTTCGTTCTCTAGCTCCTTAACTTTTTGGAGCAGTTCTTCACCAACAAGGGGTTCATTTTTTTTCTGTTTAGGCATCAACTTTGGTCGGAATTAAATGATTGAAGTGGTTGAATCGATTTTATTTTAACTGATACTGAGCTAACAGGAACAGAGTCCTTTATTTTTTTATCTCAGCATAGCCAAGTATATTACACTCTTATCAGAAATTGTTGCACAATTATCAATCTTGTCAAGATATTTTCTAAAATAAAATTCTGATCATGCTCAGAGAGAGATATATATAGTTTGTGAATTACTGGTAAACTGTATTTGTTTAAGTTTTTTAAAGTGACGTAAAAAAGTGGTTTGCTAAATAAAGATGATTTTCAAGTCTTTAGTTATTAGTCATTAGTCAGGAGTTCAAGGAGTCAGGAGTTCAAGGAGTCAGGAGTCAGAATAATTTTAGATTTTAGATTTTAGATTTTAGATTGGAGTTGACAAAAACAATCCAAAATCCTTTCATTGTATCCCCAGTCACCAGTCCCCAGTCCCCAGTCCCTAGTCCCCAGTCTCTAGTCCCCAGTCCCCAGTCCCCAGTCCCCAGTCACCTATTCCCTAATAAATGAAACTAACCACGAGAGGACACTATAGCGTTAAGGCATTGCTGGATTTAAGTTTACAGCCGAAATATGGACCTGTATCTGTCAGAGCGATCGCTAAACGTCAAGATATTCCTGCTCCCTATTTGGAAAAGCTGCTAATAGAAATGCGTCGCGCTGGGTTAGTCAACTCAATTCGTGGCAGTGTTGGTGGCTATCAATTAGCAAGAGAACCTGCACAAATTTCCATAGGACAAATTTTAGAGGCTGCTGGGGAAAATATGACTCACATACCTCTGAACAGTCCACCACCTGCTCAAGCGGAAGATTGGGTAACTTTTACTCTGTGGCAAAGACTGAACCAAAAGTTAAAAGAAGCTTTGTATAGTATTACTCTGGCAGACCTTTATTATGATGCGCGAAGTTGGCAAGCATCTCTAGGGGAAGAAGCAAGTTTTGTAGTTTAGTCAGTTGACTGGTGATTGGTGACTGGGGACTGGGGACTGGTGATTGGTGACTGGGGACTGGTGATTGGTGACTGGGGACTGGTGATTGGTGATTGGTGACTGGGGACTGGGGACTGGTGACTGGTGACTGGTGACTGGTGACTGGTGACTGGGGACTGGTGATTGGTGATTGGTGATTGGTGACTGGGGACTGGGG
>NZ_BJCE01000319.1:0-4921 GCF_005402885.1 Sphaerospermopsis reniformis | reverse complement strand
ATCAATTATCAATTATCAATTATCAATTATCAATTATCAATTATCAATTATCAATTATCAATTATCAATTATCAATTATCAATTATCAATTATCAATTATCAATTATCAATTATCAATTATCAATTACCAATTACCAATTTCCATAAAGGATGACTCGGTCCTTGTTGACGTATCTTAAAAACCTGCTGTTCTAAACGTTGCTTTTCCGGTTGCGGTAAACCGATCAAAATATTGCGAATTTGCCAAATTAAAACAGAAACCGTCATCCCAATACAAAAAGCTAAACCCACAGTAGCAAATGGATGAAAAGCCAGGGCATATCGCACAGCTACCCAGGTAAAATATTGTTGCCACAAGGTAAACTCAGTGCGTAAATTCCACAGACACACAGGAGCAATAATCACCCATAAACAACAAACAAATAACCACCTGCCATATACTGTTAGCTGGTGTAATCTCTGTACCTGTTGAACAAAAGTAGCATCAGAATTTTCTAGGTTTGAGTAATTAATTGTTGGTTCTTCTTGTGAGTCCATAAGTTATTGACACTCCCTACCTAAAATAGATGTTAACCTCACGGTAGAACCTCTAGGTTTACATTTCCAGTCTGGAGAATGGGAACGAGTGAAACGAGTGATAGAGGTAGAACCTCTAGGTTTACATTCCCAGTCTGGAGACTGGGAACGAGTGACGAGTGAAATATTTTTATCCGAATGCTTCGCCCCTACTGACTCCTGACTCCTTAATCAACAGATGTATTAATTTTATCTATTGTATATTCATTGCGTTCTCGCCACAATGTTAACAAGGTACTAGCAATGAAAATACTAGAATAAGCCCCGGCGATAAAACCAATAATTAAAGCCAGAGAAAAATATTTTAAAGTTTCCCCACCAAACAGGAAAATAGCAAACAAAGACAACATAGTTGTTAAAGTTGTGTTGATTGATCTGCTTAACGTTTGATTTACAGCATCATCAACTATTTCTGCAATTGGTGTTTGGGGATGATTTTTAATATTTTCTCGGATGCGGTCATAAATTACCACTGTATCATTAACAGAGAATCCTGTAATAGTCAGTAAGGCAACAATAAAGAGACTATCTACTTCTGCACCTAAAACCAAACCCAAAATTGAGAATATTCCTACCGTCACCAAGAGATCGTGAAATGTGGCAACGATCGCAAACAAAGCATAATCCCACTGGAAACGGAAACTCAAATAAACAACAATACCCAAAAAGGAAACTGCTAAAGCTATAACTCCAGTTCTAAACAGTTCTCTTCCTAATGTTGGACCCACAGAGTCAATTTGGTTTTTTTGCGGATCAAAAGCACCGACTTTTTCACTTAAAGCCGCTTGTAATTTAGTTCTTTGGTCAGTTTCCAGGTTTTTACTACGGATAGTGATGCCATTTTCCTGGCCATTTTCCGAAATTAATTGAATACTACTATCTCCCAATCCCTGTTCTTTGGCAACTTCCCGCACCACATTAATATCTATTGGTTGATCACAGTTACCAGGTTGACTACAATCTCTCACCAATTGTAACCGCGTACCACCGATAAAATCTAAACCAGGACGTAACGGGGCTTTAATATTGGGATTTTGCCAAGATATCACCATTGAGATGATACCACTGAGAATGACGGCTGCGGAAATAGCCCACCACAGCGATCGCGCTTTATTAATACGTAATGTCATCTAGCCACCTCTGTCTTATTTGCTGCTGTCAAGTTAGGACAGTAAAGTTCTGTTTTCCGCCAAGCGGGAATGGAAATTGCTATAAACATCAAGGTGCGACTACAGGTAATAGCAGTAAACATACTCACAGCAACCCCTAAAGCCAAGGTGAGGGCAAAACCTTTAACTAACCCAGAACCCAAGTAAAACAGAGCCGCGCAAGCAATCCAGGTAGTAACATTACTATCTAAAATACTGGAAAATGCCCGATAAAAACCAGATTCTACAGAGCGATATAAAGATTTACCTGCTCTTAATTCTTCTCTGGTTCGTTCAAAAATTAATACATTGGCATCAACAGCCATGCCAATACTGAGAATAAAACCAGCAATTCCTGGTAAAGTCAGGGTAACGCCCAGCAAACAAAAGGTAGCCCAGGTTAAAAGAGAATAGATCAATAACGATACATCTGCAATTAGTCCTGGTAGTCTGTAATAAACCACCATGAAAATTAAGACTAACATCAGACCACCGATACCGGCGTAAATGCTGCTTTGAATACTATCTTGACCCAAACTAGCGCCTACTGTTCTTCTTTCAGCAATTTCCACAGGTACAGGTAACGCACCTCCTCGTAACTGTACACCTAAGTTATTGGCTTCTTCTGCTTGGAATCTGCCTGTAATGATAGCAGAACCGCCTGTGATCCCAGTGGCTGCAAATTCTACGCCTACTGTGGGATAACTAATTAATTCATTATCCAGAAAAATACCGATAGCGCGACCTGTTCCTGCTAACCTTTTAGTCAGGTCTGCAAAAAGTTCACCACCCTTGGTATCGAAGCGCAGGACAACATTCCAATTATTACCTTGGGTGGGTTCACCGTAGGCATCTTTGAGGTATTTACCAGTTAATGGTGGATCAGTGCTGGCAAATAATTCGGCGATGGACTGCTGATTTTTCTTGATATCTTCTTGATTTTTAGCAATAGCATCTGCATCATTGCTTGTTCTTAATTCTTCTTGCTTATTTTTCAGTTCTGTTTCTGATACTCTAAAGGCCAGTAGTTGAGTATCTGTATCCGGCTTTTGTAACCGAAATTCTAACTGTGCTGTACCCCCCAGTACCTTTTCTGCCTGTTCTGGGTCATTTACCCCAGGTAACTGCACTAAAATTTTATCAGTACCTACTGTTTGAATTACCGGTTCAGAAACACCAAGACCGTTAATACGACCTTCAACTACTTTCTGCACAGCTTCTAGTTCTCGTTCCGTGATTTCTTTGATTTCCTCGGTTGTTTTCACCTGAATAGTAAGCTGTGATCCTCCCCGCAAGTCTAACCCCAAGGGTACAGGAATTGTGGCAATCACCGTAATCGCGGCGATTACCAACACTATAATTAACGCTAGTAGCGATCGCTGTTTTTCCATACCATCACTCACAACTGACAAAGGCTATGATAACTTTCTTTTTGTCAGGTTTGAGTAGAAGATGAGGGAATAATTGACAATTGACAATGGATAATTGACAATTATCAATTATCAATTTTCCTACACTCGCAAAGCCATCATTTTCTGCACAGCTTCGACAATTTGCTCTGGTTGCACAATAGTCAACCTTTCTAAGTTACCGTTGTAAGGTGTGGGGATATCTTGGGAAGACAGCCGCAGTACAGGCGCATCCAATTCATCAAACAACCTATCATTAATAGAAGCGGTTAATTCTGCACCTATACCCCCAGTTCTCATACACTCTTCCACAACTATTACACGGTGGGTTTTCCGTATTGAAGCGCCAATAGTATCAAAATCTAAAGGTTTCAGGGATATTAAATCAATAACTTCTGGATCATATCCTTGTTTTTCCAAGGTTTTCACCGCTTGCAGGACATGATACCGCATCCGCGAATAGGTAAGGATGGTAACATCTTTCCCAGAACGTACTACTTCTGCTTTATCAAGTGGGAGTACATATTCTTCTTCGGGTAGATTTTCTTTTAAGTTGTAAAGTAAAACGTGTTCAAAAAATAACACTGGGTTATCATCGCGGATCGCTGCTTTTAGTAACCCTTTAGCATTGTAAGGTGTGGAACAAGCGACAATTTTTAAACCGGGAACTGCTTGGAAATATGCTTCTAGTCTTTGGGAGTGTTCTGCACCTAGCTGTCTTCCCACACCACCAGGACCACGGATGACCATGGGAATTTTAAAGTTACCGCCGGAAGTGTAACGCAACATTCCCGCATTGTTAGAAATTTGGTTGAAAGCGAGGAGCAAAAAGCCCATGTTCATCCCTTCAATGATCGGTCTTAACCCTGTCATTGCTGCTCCCACTGCCAAACCGGTAAAGCTATTTTCCGCAATAGGGGTATCTAATACTCGCAGATCACCATACTTTTTGCATAGGTCTTTGGTGACTTTATAAGAACCGCCGTAGTGTCCTACATCTTCACCTAAAACAAATACGCTAGAGTCGCGGGACATTTCTTCGTCAATAGCTTCCCGTAGAGCGTTAAAAAATAGTGTTTCTGCCATTTAGACCTTTATCACAATTTAATGTTTTTAAATTTTATCGTGCCTCCGTCCTTAATAACGTCAGCGATCGCACTCTTATTAGTAATGGGTAATGGGTAATGGGTTATTCACCCTCCCAGTCACCAGTCACCAGTCACCAGTCACCAGTCACCAATCACCAATCACCAGTCACCTATTCCTTGACTATTTCATACAAGTCTTCAATCATAACATCAAATATCCGTGCCAACTTGTGAAGAGAAGTAACATCCACCGAAGCTAACCCCGGAGACTTCGCATAATTTTTCAGCGTGGTGTATGCTATTCCTGAACGGTCAGAAACTTCCTTGAGTGTCCAGCCCTTCTCCGCTGCAAATTCTTTAACCCGCAACCTCACCAAACCCATACTTGACAAAAGCCTAATTATAGTCCATTATAGTTATAACATAAAAAGCGATCGCCCCTAGTCTACCAAACGAAAGAGCGATCGGCAATCATAATCATAAATTTCTGCCTCTAGGCATTAATCCTAAAGGAAAAACCTAAAACCATGATAACACTAGAAACCACAAAATCCAACTACGTCAATCCTTTATTTAGGGGTTGCTGAGAAAGTCTTTCCGTGAGGGCATAGGAGTCAGGAGTCAGGAGTCAGGAGTCAGGAGGAGATTTGAAAATTTCTTTGCCATCTCTTGAAATCCCCAAAAATGCACACTTTTTCCG
>NZ_BJCE01000318.1:0-4940 GCF_005402885.1 Sphaerospermopsis reniformis | reverse complement strand
TTTTGGGCGATAGCGAAGCGCTGCTGCAAGCAGTTCGCTATTGATCGGAAGTTAATCGCCAAAAGCCTGAAACGACGGATTTTCGTTCATGCACATCATGGTGAATTTGTACAGTGCGTAAGTCCTAATTATCACACTTTGATGAGTAAAAAAGAGTTTTATTGTTTTGAGTTTTAACAACAGTAAATTGAGAAAAACCCGAACTTAGTGATTTTATTGATTATAATAATAACCCAAGTTCCTAGTTATTATCTAGGACTTTTGCGGACTATCTTGTTATTCTAATTTGAGAGTCTTTCTTGCATAACTAGGAGGCTAACGCCACGCTTACTTCGACAGGCTCAGTACAAGTCGCTATCAAGGAGTCAGGAGTTTAAGGATATCAAGGAGTTTTTTGTATTTGGAAACGAGGTAAAAACCAACAAAGTGCAAGGTTTTCCTACTCATAGTTTCCAAAACCTTGCACCTATTTTCTTTGTTACAGTCAATGGGTAAAGCGTCGTAATAAAATGGAGTTGGTGACAACACTAACTGAACTAAAAGCCATGAGGGCAGCGGCGCTGGAGGGGCTAAGAACAAAACCAAAATGGGGTAGTAAAACACCGGCTGCTAAGGGAATACCAATTGTATTATATGCAAAAGCCCAAAACAAGTTTTGACGTATTTTGTTGAAAGTGGCACGGCTGAGTTGTATTGATTCCACAACATCAGAAAGACTATCACGCATTAATATAATTTCGGCGGTTTCCATAGCTACATCTGTTCCAGAATGTAAAGCAATGCCGACATCTGCCTGAGATAAGGCAGGAGCGTCATTAATGCCATCTCCTACCATAGCAACGCTAGTGGTTTTACTTATCTCCCCAGTTTGAAGAGCTTGGATGGTGCTGGCTTTTTTCGCTGGGGGAATACCTGCCATGACATCGGTGCTGTTGAGTCCGAGTTGTTGAGCGATCGCATTCGCTGCTTCTAATCTATCACCACTCAGTATAATTACTCGCAAACCCAGCTGACGCAATTTGTCTACTGTTGCTTTGGCATCTGGTCTGAGGGTATCACTGACGGCAATTAATCCAACTAAATTATCACCAACTGCAACACTAATAACTGTTTTCCCCTGTTCCGCTAATCTTTGTGCGTGTTCTTGGGCAGTGTCAGTAATTCCGTGCCAGTTTAACCATTCCCAGTTACCTAACAACACAGTTTTACCATCCACGACAGCGGATACACCCATTCCTGGTTCAGTATGAAAGTCTACTGCGTGGGGAATAGATAAATTTAGCCGCTGTGCTTCTTGTTGAATTGCTTTAGCTAGGGGGTGATAGGTGCCGCTTTCTACTGCTGCTGCTAGTTGCAGAAGTGAGGATGGTTCTAAGTCTGTAAATGGTAAACAGTCTGTAACTGTGGGGTTGCCTGTGGTGAGAGTGCCGGTTTTATCAAAGACTACGGTATTTAGTTGGTGGACTTTTTCTAACACATCACCACCTTTGATTAATAAACCGCGTTCTGCACCCATCCCAGTACCGACAAGAATAGCTGTGGGGGTAGCGAGTCCTAAAGCACAGGGACAAGCAACCACCATCACAGCGATCGCTAATTTTAAACTAATTAAAAGTGAAGAATATTCAATGTTGGCGGTTTGATGATGTGCTGCATGACTCATCATTTCCATACCATTGGAAATAATATTCACCTCTGGCCAAATATGAGTACCAAAAAAGTACCAAAACAGAAAAGTTAGCAAAGAAGCTGTTAAAACGCCATAAGTAAAATAACCAGCAACCGTATCTGCTAATTTCTGAACAGGTGCTTTGCGAGTTTGGGCGGTTTCTACCAAAGCGACAATGTGCGCCAAAGTGGTATCATCGCCGGTTCTGGTAGCTTGAATAGCGATCGCACCAGACTGGTTAATAGTTCCCGCTGCAACAGCATCTCCTGGTTGCTTCATCACTGGTACTGCTTCACCAGTTAACATCGACTCATCTACCGTTGTTTGTCCAAACCGCACCTCGCCATCAACAGGTATTTTATCACCTGGTAACACCTGCAACCATTCACCAACCCGCACTTGTTCGGCTGGTATTTCAATAATATTTGCCCCTGCTACTAATTTATCTGAGTCTGGGTTAACAATTAACCTAGCTATCTGAGGTTGAAGTGCTAATAATTGTCGAAATGCAGATGCTGCGCGTCCTCTAGCTTGTTTTTCTAAAGTTCTGCCTAAGAGGATAAAACCCAGCATCATCACTGGTTCATCAAAAAAGCATTCCCAACCCATTTGGGGAAACAACAGCGCCACCAAACTAGCAATATAAGCTGTTAGACTTCCCAAACCGATCAAGGTATTCATATTTGGCGTTCCCCGTCGCCAACCTTGCCAGCCATCTATAATAATGGGACGACCAGGAATAAGTAATGCTACTGTTGCTAGTCCACAGTGAAACCAGATGTTATTCAATATTGGGAAAATAAAACCACCAAAATGTCCTATTCCTGAAAATAACAATAATACAAAAGCAACTACTAATTGTTTGAAAGCCGCTTGCATTTCCTGACGCTGTTTTGCGTCTGGATCATATTTTTCTTTCCCTGCTTGAGTTTTCGGTGTGCGGGGTTGAGAAGGAAAACCTGTAGCTGTTAATGTTTGTGCTAATGTTTGTGCTAATGCTTGTGCCAGTGCATCGGCATCTATAGCACCAACTTCTGCTTCTACAACTGCCACTTCTGTAGCTAGGTTGACGCAGACATTTTTAACGTCTGGATGTTGGGTTAGCTGTCTTTCTACTGCTTTCACACAGCCAGCGCACTTCATACCCCCTACATCTAAAATAATTTTCTCTGAGTTGGTATCTCTATTGGAGAGGGCGGTTTCTGGGGTAAGTTTATTTTCGGGAACAAGTTGCATGACAAGTTATGAGATTCGCTACAAAAATGCAATGCCTAAAAAAAGGCAGTTCTACTTTGAGAGTAGGCGAAATCTGGAACTATGACCAACTGTGATAGTATTTAATTTAAAAGTTAAAATATTGAATTAAATTTGTAAACTATTGTCAAGGAATCCAGTGCCTATAGGTAAAATATATCACAGATACAAGCTGTATAGGCAACATAAAAATTAGACTTTTGTAGAAATAGTTAATTTCCCAATTGGATGTAGTGGTAAAATACACCATAGATATTAGTAATAATATTAGCAATGTGAGATATTTAGATTTGGATATTGGCATATTTTAAGAAAATAGGGAATGGGGGAAAATTTTTAGATTTTAGATTTTAGATTTTAGATTTTAGATTTTAGATTTTAGATTTTAGATTGGAGATCACAAAAACAATCCAAAATCAAAAATCCAAAATTAATAACTCCTGGCTTCTTTTTTTAGAACCAACCCTGCTTTTTGACGAAGTAGGTATTAACAAAGTCTTCATGGTTTTTATTCAAGTAAATCATGCCTTCAATTAACCCTACAAGCTGCATAATTATTAGTGTAAATCCGTAAGTGAGAGAACCACCGACTACAGAAATAACTAGCATGATAAAGCCTTCTGGGGCATAACCCAGAATAAATTTATGTATCCCAAATCCCCCCAAAATAATGCCACAGTACCCAGATAAAAGTTGTTTGGTAGCATGAGATGGATTAAGATTAGTCATATTTAGTGAAGCTCCTGTATATGTAGGGTTTGCTCTTGAAAGTCTTCTGGTGCGGGCAGGCAAGAGGCAAGAGTTTGAGCTATCTGTTGGTAACAAATTTTTTCATATTTCATCCTCAAAATGCTCAATTTTGCCATTCTTACCTTCAAAACCCTTGCACCTCAAAATCTTTTTTATCAGCCTTAAACCTTTGATTTATCAGGGTTTTGCATTTATATGGCTTACGCCACGCTCCGCTATCAGCATCCCCTATGTAATTATCAGAGTATTTCTAGTTTAAGTAAATGAGAAATTTAACCACAGAAGAGAATTCTGAAGGTGAGATAAACAAATTTGATTTTGAATCTTCAATGTCAAATCAAAAATCCAAAATTTCAAATCTAAAATTTGGTAAGTTAGTTGATAAATTTTGGTGCAGATAGTTTACAGATTTATATGTTCAACTTCAGCAAAGTTGAATATCATTAACCTGAATAATCGGCAGCATCTGTGATACTACTCTAGTGTTTACGGGTTGATTGTTATTATGTCCGGGAATTTTTTTCATTTATACCCATCTGCAAAATTAATTTTACAGATGTAGGTGGGGTTGAGGTAAGAAACCCAAAACCTCAAGGACTGGTATAAGTTGGGTTTCCCTATCAACTGTCACCTATTACCTGCTATAGCGGTGATGTTGCGCTGCTGGAAATTTGAGAATTTTAGATTTATATGTCGATATAATCAAATATTTTTGATTTTTTCAACTGTAATTGTCGGTTTTAATTATTGCTGCCCAAAAGAAATAAACTGAGCAAAGTACCACTATTCCAAAGTCCGTGGAGGAGCATGGGAGCGAGAAGATTGCGCGATCGCGTGTATACTATTCCTAAAACCATGCCTAATGCTGTGAGTGGCAAAATTTCCGATAAGCTGAGGTGAGCAGCAGCAAATAACAAACTACTCAAAAAAATTGCACTCCAAACAGGTAAATAACGAGTGAGGGAGGGTAATAAAAACCCACGAAATAGAAATTCCTCAAAAAATGGCGCTGCTATGGCCGCAGTAAAGAAAAATATTCCCAATGCTACATCATCTCTGCTTTCTAGCGCCAATTGTAACAGGGGGTTGCTTCCGCCTTGTCCGTTCCATAGTTGTTGATTGATTAATGATACTATGACGACTATGGGTAAAGCTGTGCAGTAGCCACCCAGTCCCCAGAAAAACCAATTACTGAAAAACCGGAAGCGAAACCAATCTTCTGGTAAGGGAAAATAACGTTTAATAGAAAAATACAGCACTGAGAACG
>NZ_BJCE01000317.1:0-4987 GCF_005402885.1 Sphaerospermopsis reniformis | reverse complement strand
TTGAAATCCCAAAAAATGCACACTTTTTCCGGTATACCCTTCAAAACCCTTGCACTAATTTCTGTGTTTATCAGCCTCTAACCTTTGATATATCAAGGTTTTAGGTTTATTCAGCAAACCCTACTTATTCAGGACTAACTTTAGCTGAACTTGCACATATTATCGAGAAAACAGAATATGATATTTATGTTCAATCTAATGGATATTTACCAATTAAAGAATATCGTCATAATTATCCAACCGAAAGAGCAAATGTTGTAGCTGAAGTCCAGTTTACTTGGCGACAAGTAAAAAAAATCGCAATTCCTATTAATCTAACAGTAAGCTGTTACACAGCTAAATTGTATAATCCTAATATTCTGAACTCTTGTTTAACAGGCAAGATGCCTGTTCCACTTATACAAATTAAATGCACAACAGCTTAGATGACGCAACAACTGATGCCGCTATTAACAGATTTACCACTCAAGCAGTTGATGGTTATGATTTGCTGATGCTTGAAGCTATTAGCAAAGCAGGAGCAGGAACAGTTAAGATTATTACTGATGATATGGATTATAGTGTTGTTCCAGGTATTCAGGTGTTTACTAGCAACAAATATGTCATTCAAGATGCTGCTATTCAGAAGAAGTTAGTAGTGCGCTAATTATAAATTAGGTTTACCTACCCAACATTTTATCCCTTAAATGCTTGATGCGATCGCGCAATTTTGCAGCTTCTTCAAACTCCATCTTTTTCGCAGCATCCTTCATCTGTTTTTCCAACACAGTAATTAACTCTGGAATATCCTCCAAAGCAAATTCATCAATATGTTCATCAACCACTTTTAAATCACTAGCATTCAACCGCCGTGAAACATCTAAAAATGATAAAATTGCATTACTTGATTTCTTAACAATCGGTTGCGGAGTAATTCCGTGCAGTTTATTATAAGCCATTTGAATACCCCGTCTTCTATCAGTTTCTTCAATCGCTTTAATCATACTATCCGTTAAATTATCAGCATACATAATTGCCTTACCGTTGATATGACGCGCTGCACGGCCAATAGTTTGAATTAACGAACGTTCTGCACGCAAGAAACCTTCTTTATCTGCATCCATAATAGCCACCAAAGAAACCTCTGGTAAGTCCAAACCTTCCCGCAATAAATTCACCCCTACCAAAACATCAAACTTCCCATTTCTTAAATCTTGTAAAATTTCAATTCTTTGAATAGAATTAATCTCAGAATGTAAATATCTAACTTTTATTCCTCTCTCTTCCAAATATTCTGTTAAATCTTCCGCCATTCTTTTAGTTAACGTAGTAATTAAAACCCGTTCTTTCTTATCAACTCTATCCTTAATTTCTCCTAATAAATCATCAACTTGACCTTCCGTGGGACGAACAAATATTTCTGGATCAACTACTCCAGTAGGTCTAATTACTTGTTCTACAATCTTATCTTCAGAAACTTCAATTTCCCAACTTCCAGGAGTTGCAGAAACGAAAATACATTGATTAACCTTTTGCCAAAATTCCTCAGCTTTTAAAGGACGGTTATCAGCAGCACTAGGAAGACGAAAACCATGATCAATTAAAACTTTTTTCCGTGCTTGATCACCGTTGTACATTCCGCGAATTTGTGGTACTGTAACGTGAGATTCATCAATTACTAATAACCAATCTTTGGGAAAATAATCAATTAAACATTCTGGTGGTTCTCCCGCTTGTCTCCCTGCTAAATGACGAGAATAATTTTCTACACCGTTACAATATCCCACTTCTCTTAACATTTCAAGATCATAACGAGTCCGTTGATCTATTCTTTGTGCTTCTACTAATTTTCCTAATTCTTCTAATTTTAATTTCTGTGATTTTAATTCCGCAGCGATATCAGCACAAGCAATTTCTAAACGTTCTTCTGGGGTGACAAAGTGACGCGCAGGATAAATATTGACTTTTTCTAAACTGCTGAGAATTTCTCCAGTGATAGGATCAATATAACGTATTGCGTCAATTTCATCGCCGAAAAATTCAATTCTAATTATTCTATCTTCGTAAGCTGGCCCAATTTCTAAAACATCACCACGAACGCGAAATTTACCTCTTCCCATTTCTACATCATTGCGGCTATATTGCACAGATGTTAAATCTCTTAAAACTTGCCTTTGGTCAACTTCCATACCTATTTCTAGTTTAATTGCGGCTTTGAGGTATTCTGCGGGCATCCCTAAACCGTAAATACAACTAATGGAAGCAACAACAATTACATCACGCCTTTCAAACAGAGAACGAGTTGCAGAATGTCGCAGCATATCTATTTCATCATTGATCGCTGCGGTTTTTTCGATGTAGGTATCAGTGACGGGAATATAAGCTTCTGGTTGGTAATAGTCGTAATAGCTAACAAAATACTCGACTGCGTTATGGGGGAAAAATTCCCGTAACTCGTTACATAACTGGGCTGCTAGGGTTTTATTATGTGCCAGAACTAGGGTAGGTTTACCAACTTTTTCAATAACTGCGGCGATAGAAAACGTCTTACCCGTTCCCGTCGCACCGAGTAAAGTTTGATAACGATTACTCGCTTGGATGGTTTTCAAAAGTTGAGCGATCGCCTGTGGTTGATCACCTGTAGGAGTAAAAGGAGCTTGCAGATTAAATTCCATGATCACTGTTTCGTTAAATCTACCCTTTCCTATAGTAGCGACATCCTATATGGTCTACCATTTCTTGCGTAGGGGTAATTCATGAATTACCCCTACTTCTGTTCTACGCTGCGTCAGTCCTCAAGAGGTCGGGGATCTGAAAGCAATCAAGATTTAGCAATACTTGTTTACATAAATTAATAGTTTAAGTTTACTTATGTATCACTTTTGAAGAAACTTATATATATGGGTTGTTTTTTAGAGTTAAACTCTACATATATTAGGAAAAAATACCTTTCCTTAATTATTGTAAAATTCACGTAACCAGCTAGATGCGTTAGTTTACAAAGCATCTTAGCAGCAAAGGAGATAAAAAAGTGGAAGAAAATAACCAAGGTAATACAGAACAAGCTTCTCAAGGAACAATTGTAGTCGCTGGAGAGCGTCCTATTGGTAGCAGTGGGTTACAAGTTGCAGGAACAGTATCAATTGCTGGTTTACGTCCTATCAGTACAAGTAGCTTACAAGTAGTTGAAACATACAATGCAATGGGTATTCGTCCCATTGGTGCCAATACCTTCAGCGTTGTAAACAGTATCAACTTATCCGGAAATCGTCCCATCGGTTCTAGTGCGTTGGTAGTTTCCGAAAACTATTCAATTTTTGGTAATCGTCCAGTAGCATCAAATACAATTGATGACTCTGATATTTTGATGGGTTTTCTAGACTAATTTACCAAAATTATCCTCATACTTTTATCAATTGATAATTGACAATTGACAATTGATAATTGTTTCATTCAAGGCTTCCGCCGTGAGCGTCAGCCATACGGTTTAAAAGCTCCCCTTTCCAGGGGAAAAAACCAAAAAAAATCCGCTTTTTCAATCCTCTTCCTTGAAGAGAGAGGTCATTTTCAATTTTTCCCAGTCTTATTCATAAACTGGGATTTTTTATGGGAAAAATGCCAAAATCAAGAATCAGAATATTTGCTTATTTATTCCTTTTTGTATAGATATTTAACATCAACTGTATACCTGATGGTGGAAGTAATCAGCCTATATTACCGCTAGTGTGGAATAGTAATTGCAAACAAATAGGACAACAAATGACTTTAGAAGAAAGAGCAAAAGCTACAGCAAAAAATATTGAAGGTAAAGCACAAGAAGCATTAGGAAACGTTACTGGAGATCCAGAAGATAAAACAGAAGGTAAAGCTAAACAAGCAGAAAGCGAAGTACGTCACGCTGTAGAAGATGTCAAAGATAACGTCAAGAAAAAGCTTGATTAATAGTTCGTAGTTGCGATTTATCCCTATAGGTTCGTAGTTAGCGATTTATCGCTAAATTCCCATATTTTTTAGGGCTAAAGCCCTAACTACGAACCTTCCTGAAAATAGGACTTAAAAATAGGACTTAAATTTTTATTTGTCTGAGGAGAAAAATTATGAATCTAATTCAGGAGAGTCGTAAAATTTTGACTGCTTTTGTGTTGATTTTAATATTAACTTTAACCTCTGCTTGTGGTGGGGGAAGAGTTGCAGAAGTTGATCGCTCAACGACTCCAGCGGTGGGAAGAGATGTGACTTATGCTGAATTAGAACGTGGTAATACTCCCGCAGGGCAAAATTTTGGTAATTGGGTTGTACAAACTTCTAAGGGGTTAATTACTGATGCTTATGTGCGAGATAATAATAAGCTAGGTGTGGTTATTTCTCCTCAAGTTAGTCCTAATGAAGTGCGTCCTTTAGCGAGTTCTTTGGTACAAGGTTTTAGAAAGAATTTTCCTAATCAGGATGTGAAGGTTTTGGTATATAGTCCTGATAAAAAACTAATTTTGACTGCTGATTATGTTGCTCAGACTAATCAAATTAGGTATAGCTAGGAGGATTGTTTTTCAAATATTAGGAAATTAAAAACCCTCAAATATAGGAGATAATTAAAGTGAGAAGTAGTGAAGAATATAGACGTAATATTTTACAAGATTTGGCGCAGGGAAATGTAGAATCTTTGGATAATCCCAACGCCATGACAACGGATGAGTACGAAACCTTTGATGATTTTGCTCAACGCACAACCAAGGATCAAAGAAGACATTTATTTAATCAATCTTTGCATCCAGAACGTATCCCTCCCAGTCAAATGGATCCGGAATTACAAAAGGCCATTTCTCAAATTAAACCGAATGAAAGAGATGATGTTGCAAGAGCATTTTTCAAACAATTAAAGGAAAAGAACCGTGCATTGCAGAGAACAAGCTACCACCGAATACACCAGCTACACCTAACATGTGGAAGGGGTGCATCAAGATGTTGTGTTCTGCTTGGAACACGATCATGAAGTTGAATGTACCGGAGA
>NZ_BJCE01000316.1:0-4996 GCF_005402885.1 Sphaerospermopsis reniformis | reverse complement strand
GTTTTGATGATTTCTGTTACATATATAAATTAGAAGAAATTTATAGCTGAAGTGTGAATGTGAAGTGTTGTATGTGGAATCGTGGATTGGAAGTGATGACTCCTGATAGGTGTCAAGTGACTGGTGACTGGTAGCTGGTGACTGGTGACTGGTGACTGGTAACTGGTGACTGAGTAATCAATTTGATGTTTCCCAATCAACTATCAACTATCAACTATCAACTATCACCATTCCCACATAATTCCGGTATTGTCGAAATGGCTGGTGACAATGCGGCCAATATTGTCTATTTGGGCTATTTCTTCAGCAGAAAGTTTGACTTCTGCGGCTTTGGCGTTATCTTGTGCTTGTTGGGGATATCTTGCACCAGCGATCGCATTACTTTGGGGTTGGGCTATTAACCAGGCTAATGCTAACTGCGCTAAACTACAATTATGTTTTTCGGCTACTGGTCTAAGTTGCTCTAATGCTTGTTGAGCGCGTTCAAAATTCTCTCCTTGAAATAACTTATTTTGCGATCGGTTATCTTCTGGATCAAATTTATGTCCTGGGGCAAATTTACCAGTTAACAATCCTTGTGCTAAGGGTGAATAAGCCAAAATTGAAATATTATTTTCTACACAATAAGGCATGGCATCGGTTTCTACATTGCGCCAAAAAAGGGAGTAAGCTGGTTGTAAACTATCAATTCTGCCATATTGAACGGCTTCTGCTAGTTGTTCACGGGAAAAGTTAGAAACACCGATGGCGCGAATTTTACCTTGTTCTTTTAAGTGATTTAAGGCACTCATGGTTTCCTCTATGGAAACGATTTCACTTTTAAAAGAACCAGATGGCCAATGAATTTGATAAAGGTCGATATAATCAGTTTGGAGATTTTTCAGGGAACGTTCACAAGCTTCTATCACTTGTTGATATTTGAGATGATTGGAAAAAACTTTAGTAGCATATTCCACGCGATCGCGTACATCGGACAAAGCTTGGGCTACAATCTGTTCAGAATGTCCATCACCATAAATTTCAGCAGTATCTATAGTTGTTATTCCCGCTTCATAAGCAGCGCGAATGGTTTTAATTGAATCTGCATCTTCTATTCCCACCCACATTCTTTTCCCTGCTTGCCAAGTTCCCATTAAAATGGGTGTGATTTTAACGGTGGATGTACCCAGTGTGCGTTTTTCCATAGTTTTGCTGTAATTTTGCTGTAATTTTGCTGTAATTTCTGACAAAAGGTGATATTGATGAGGAAACCATTAAACTTTTAACCTATTACCTGTAACCTGTCACCTATCACCTATCACCTATCACCTATCACCTATCACCTATCACCTATCACCTATCACCTAATAAAAGACGCTCATGGAACTGACTACCACTTTTCACGCTCTCAAAGAATGGTCTGTAGCTGTAAATGCTTTAGAAAGTGGACAAACAATTATGTTACTACGTAAAGGTGGTATTCATGAACGGGGAGGACGCTTTACTGTTGCATATCCACAGGTTTTACTGCATCCTACTTACGAACATCAACAATCTTTTATGCTCAAAGCTGAATATGCTGATTTGGTTTATCCCGTTACATCAGGATGGCATCCAGAAACAACTCGCATTGGTAGTTGGGCGGAAATTACGGATATTTTACCTGTAGCGGATGAGTCTATTGTGAGTAAATTATTGCCTTTTCATATTTGGAACGAGTATTTTATTAGCGATCGCCTGAAATGGAAAGCACGTCAACCTTTATATATTCTGTTACTACGAACTTATAAACTACCCCAAGTGCAGTATATTCCTTATTTGCCTGAATATGGTGGTTGTAAATCTTGGATTGATTTAAATCAACAAGTGCGGTTAGAAGGTTCAAAAGCGGTTTTATCAGATGATGTTTATGGTAAGTTAGTTAAGACTATTCGTGGGATTATTGGCGATCATTTGTATGCTACATCTTTATAGGTAGGAGTTAATGATTTACAGGATGTGGTGATTTTGAGGATTTTGGATTTTGTCTGAATCAGGATATCCAGGATTATAGGATTTTTAGGATGTGGGTTTTTTGTGGTGATTTTGATGAGTTGGGATTTTGGTGATTTCATGATTTACAGGTTATTTGATTTTGTTAATTTTGTAAATTAATTAATATTTAAGTTGACTAATTACTAAATTTTGGTATTATAAAAAAATAAAATATAGATAATTGAGCAGACAAATAAAATATTAAACACCAATAAACAACTAATAAACTACATCCTGTACATCCTAAAATCCTGGACATCCTGATTCAGACAAATAAAAATATTAAACAATCAAAAATCATCAATCCAAATTCTGGACATCCTGACTCCTAGTATACAATGAAAATAAATCAACCAGAGGTAATCTAAATGGCAACCCAACTTAGTGAACCAACAACTGCACCGAAAACAGTCAAACAACTGGTAATCACTTGGGAAGCTTTACCCGATGATTTTCAGTTAGAGGATGAACCGGTGGAAAATACAGGACAACCGCTTTTAGCAGGTGCATTACGGGAAAGTTTAGAAATAGCAGGTTTTATCAAACCAGAAATGCTAATAGTTTCTAATTTTGGACTTTGTGCGACAGTTAATGGTGAAATTGTTGTTAAAGCACCAGATTGGTTATATATACCATCCGTGAAAGAAGTTTTACCAGAACGTAGAAGTTATACATCATATTTAGAAGGTGAATTTCCCTTAATAGTCATGGAATTTTTATCTCATAATGATGGTGGAGAATATTCTGTTAAACGGAGTTATCCGCCGGGAAAATGGTTTTTTTATGAACAGGTTTTACAAGTTCCTATTTACATAATTTTTGAACCTGATGGTGGTTTATTAGAATTTTATGAATTAAAAAACGACCGATATCAATTGCAATTACCAGATGAAAATGGTCATCATTGGATTGAAAAGATGGGGTTATTTTTAGGAACTTGGCAAGGTGAAAAAGAAGGTAGAAACGGTTATTGGTTGAGGTGGTGGGACAAAAATGGTAATTTGTTACCTTGGGGTTTAGAACAAATTGCTAAAGAAAAAGAAGTTGCAGAACAAGAAAGACAACGTGCAGAACAAGAAAGACAACGTGCAGAACAAGAAAGACAAGAAAAGGAGAGATTAATAGCTTTTTTACTTTCTCAAGGTATTGATCCGAATAATTTACCTACTTAAAGATAAAGTAAACATTTGATAGATCCCGGACTTCTTTAAGAAGTCCGGGATCTGAATCTTATACATGAAATGTCATATTTTTTATCAAAGTTGCAATTTTACTAGCAATTCAATATAAAATCTAAGATTCAAAATCTAACTATCGCACCATGACAAATCTCACTCCTAATTCTAGTTTCAGTGTGACACTACGCTTACAAATTCCCAACCGGGTGGGGATGTTAGCATCTGTAACACAGGCGATCGCTTCTAGTGGTGGTAATCTCGGACAAATAGATTTAATTGAACAAAACCGCCAAGAGTCTATCCGTGATATTACTGTAGATGCAGCAAGTACAGAACAAGCGGAAACTATTGTTCAAGCGGTAAAAGAGCTAATTGATATTAAAGTCATAGATGTTTATGACCGGACTTTTAATTTACATCGGGGCGGGAAAATCAGTATTGCTAGTAGAATTCCTTTAAAAAGTGTTTCTGATTTAGCTATGGCCTACACACCAGGAGTAGGAAGAATTTGTAAAGCGATCGCCGAAAACCCAGAGGAAGTTTACCACCTCACCATTAAACAAAACACCGTCGCCATTGTCACCGATGGTAGCGCAGTATTAGGTTTAGGTAATCTTGGTCCTGGTGCTGCTTTACCCGTAATGGAAGGTAAAGCCATGTTATTTAAAGAATTTGCAGGTATAGATGCTTTCCCCATCTGCTTAGATACCCAAGATACAGAAGAAATCATCAAAGCAGTCAAAAATATCGCCCCTGTATTTGGTGGTGTAAATCTTGAAGATATTGCTGCACCCCGTTGTTTTGAAATCGAAAAAAGACTACAAGCAGAATTAGATATACCAATTTTTCATGATGATCAAAATGGTACTGCAATTGTTACCTTAGCTGCTTTACTGAATGCTTTGAAATTAGTACATAAATCAATTGCAAATATCCGCATTGTCATTAATGGTGCTGGTGCAGCGGGGATCGCAGTTGCTCGTTTACTCAGAAAAGCCGGCGCAGAACAAATTTGGATGTGTGATTCTAAAGGCATTATCTCTATTAATCGCACAGATTTGAACGACGAAAAAAGGGAATTTGCAGTTAAAGCACAAGGAACTTTAGCAGGTGCTACCCAAGGTGCAGATGTGTTTATTGGGTTGAGTGGACCTGGAGTTTTAACACCAGAAATGGTACAAGCAATGACAAAGGATGCTATTGTGTTTGCAATGGCCAATCCCATCCCCGAAATTCAACCAGAATTAGTACCTAAAAATGTCGCAGTCATGGCTACTGGCCGTAGTGACTACCCCAATCAAATTAATAACGTTCTGGCTTTTCCTGGGGTATTTCGTGGGGCGTTAGATTGTCGAGCGAAAACAATTACAACTAATATGTGTTTAGAAGCTGCAAATGCGATCGCTTCTTTAGTCAAACCTTCTGATTTAAATCGAGAACATATTATACCTTCCGTGTTTGATGAGCGTGTTTCTACAGCAGTTGCTGCTGCTGTTAAACAAGCTGCACGGGAAGAAGGTATAGCTCAAAGTTAATAAAATGACAAACCCACTTATGTGGGTTTACAATTCTCATATATGTTCACGACAAAACAGCCATGAAATACTCAATTATTACAGGTTTATTAGCTGGAACGTGATAAATTTATAATACACCAATTTTGATTTATTTCAAAATAGAGATGATGTGTAAATCATCTCTACAGGATTTATTCCTGATGCAAAAACTCCAAATAACTCTTACTCAACTCCTCCACAGCTACATCATAAAATTGTTTACCATGTTCAGGAGTTGCTAAATCAGGA
>NZ_BJCE01000315.1:0-5042 GCF_005402885.1 Sphaerospermopsis reniformis | reverse complement strand
TTGAAATCCCAAAAAATGCACACTTTTTCCGGTATACCCTTCAAAACCCTTGCACTAATTTCTGTGTTTATCAGCCTCTAACCTTTGATATATCAAGGTTTTAGGTTTATTCAGCAAACCCTATTTAAAGTTAACAGTAAATCAAATATTTGCTTGATTGAAAATGATGGGTGGATGATATTTTTGTCTGAATCAGGATGTCCAGGATTAAAGGATGTACAGGATGAAAATGACAAATCTCTCTAAAAACCTCTTTCCTTTGCGTCCTTTGCGTCCTTTGCGGTTCGTTATTTAGTGACTTGTGCGTAACCAACCATCATCAAATAACATCCTGAAAATCCTCAAATCCTGAAAATCCTAATTCACACAAAAATCTATTTCGCGCAAAGTCGCTAAGGAGCAAAGTCGCAAAGAAGATATCCTGAAAATCCTGATTCAGACAAAATCCCCATTCCCCCATCTTCTATTCTTCCACCCTATATCCTAACTCTGCTAACCTCACCCGTGAATGTCGCCATTTTGGTTGTACTTTCACAAATAATTCTAAATAAACTTTACCCGCAATTAGTTTTTGGATTTGTTCACGTGCAGCACTACCAATAGATTTTAACATTGTCCCACCTTTACCAATTAAAATTCCTTTTTGGGAATCTCTTTCTACGTGAATAGTTGCCATAACACGGGTAATAGTTGGGGTTTCTTCTACTAAGTCAATGGCGATCGCCACTGAATGAGGTACTTCTTCACGAGTCAACAATAAAATCTGTTCCCTGATTAATTCCCCCATAATAAATCTTTCCGGTTGATCTGTCACCAAATCTGGTGGATAATAAAAAGGACCAGGTTCTAAATGTGCAATTAATAAATCTTGCAGTTCTAGTAAACCCTCACCATTCACCGCTGAAAATTTGAGAATTTGCCATTCATTTTCTCTTGCTAATTCAATATAACTATTATCTATTTTTTCCGAATCTGCTGGTTGTTGATCTATTTTATTAATACCCAAAATTACCGGAATTTCACTCCGACTTAATAACTCAGCAATAAAGCGATCGCCTCCACCACAAACCGCTGTTCCATCAACTACAAACAATACCACATCTACCGATTCAATGGCTATTTTGGCATTTTGTACTAGCACTTCCCCCAGTTGATGATGTGGTTTATGAATCCCTGGAGTATCCACAAAAATTAACTGCGCTTTCTCAGTAGTTAAAATTCCCCTTAACCGATTTCTAGTAGTTTGCGCTACTGGTGAAGTAATCGCTATTTTTTGTCCTATTAATTGATTCATCAAAGTAGATTTACCGACATTAGGACGACCAATAATACCGATAAACCCAGATTTAAAATTAGCTGGTGCTTGGGGAATCGCAAATTCTTCAGCAACCGTAAAACTATAATTATCAATATTACTCACGTTTGATTACACCTTTATATTTTCAAATTAAAATAGATTGGTTTTTTCCCGAAAATAAAACAGACATAGAATCACAAACATAGAATCACATTGTTAGGTGCGAGTATGTCCTTATTCTTAGTTTAATCTATTACTGCATCTATTTTCATTCCCACGTCAAAAATATCTCAGCCATAAGACAAATTTGTGAAAATTATAAAACTACAAGTATTCTGACTCCTAACTCCCAAATTCTGGCAATTTATTCTTCAAGCACTCCCAGGACAAACTCACCTTGATTTACAGCCTAGTTTGTTGATATATCATAAACCAATCCATCAGTTTCAGTGCCAACATCAATTATAGTAGGTAATTTCCCTTCTTTATTAAAGCTGATAATTTGATACAGCCTATCTCCCGCTTTGACAGCACTACCCAATTCAACTCTAGATTGAATCATACCACCTGCGATCGCATAATATCTTTTTCTCTTGCTACTGGATGCAAAATAGATTTTATGGGATAGTGTTTCTGGTAGCATCAAATCACTAATTTGTAAAACCCCTTTGTGTGCTAAATAGTTTTTTATACCCCGTAAACCTTTAGCAACTGAATCAGGTTTTACCTGCATTCCTGTTCCTAGTTCCAATGTCCAAGCTTCGATATCAAATCTGATATTTTTACACCTTCAGGAGTTAATTCTGAATCTATCGAACCACAAAAAGCATGATTGCGGCTACATTCTGTTTCACCGTGACGGAGTAGGTAAAGAGTTAAACTCATAACAATTTTAGATTTTAGATTTTAGATTTTAGATTTTAGATTTTAGATTTTGGGAAATAGCTATATTAGAGAAAGTGCGTTATAAAACTCAACAATAACAATGACCACCACCTTAGTAAATGCCTATTTAGATGGGAATTTTGCCCCAGTTAGCCAAGAAATTACCGCAGAAAACCTCCAAGTCATTGGTGAACTACCCCCCGACCTTTCCGGGATGTTTGTTCGTAATGGACCAAACCCCCAACATTCACCCATAGGACAATATCACTGGTTTGATGGTGATGGAATGTTACACGGTGTAGAAATTACCAATGGTAAAGCTATTTATCGTAACCGTTATGTGCGTACTAGAGGTTGGAACATTGAAAACCAAGTAGGGAAAGCTGTTTGGAGTGGACTTTTAGAACCACCGCAAATGGACAACCCTTATGGACCAGGGAAAAACACCGCTAATACTGCCTTAGTTTGGCACGCTGGACAATTTTTAGCATTGTGGGAAGGAGGATCACCCCATAATATTCAACTTCCTGAATTACAAACCATAGGAGAATATACTTACAATCATAAACTAACTTCCCCTTTTACCGCCCATCCCAAAGTAGACCCAGTTACCGGGGAAATGATGTTCTTTGGTTATTCCTTTGCACCCCCGTACTTACAATATGGCGTAGTTTCTGCACAAGGGGAAATATTGCAGACTGTACCCATTGAACTACCAATAGGGGTAATGATGCACGACTTCGCCATTACTGAAAATTATACCATTTTTATGGATTTACCCCTGACATTCAGTGTAGAACGGATGCAAAGGGGAGAACCAATGATGATGTTTGAGAGCGATCGCCCCAGTCGTTTTGGCATTTTACCCCGTCACGGAGACAACAGCAATATCCGTTGGTTTGAGGGTCCTTCCTGTTACGTTTTCCACACCATGAACGCCTATGAAAAAGAAGACGAAATCATCCTTATTGCTTGTCGCATGAGTTCTACCACCGTATTAGAAACCAATATCTCAACAAATGATCCCACCGCAAATATACCCCTCTTACATCGTTGGCGTTTTCACCTCAAAACAGGTACAGTCACGGAAGAAAAGTTAGATGACGTACCCACAGAATTTCCCCGTGTTAACGAAAACCTGCTAGGTAGAAAAACCCAATACGGTTATGCTGGCAAAATGGCTAATAGTCTTATGCCTTTATTTGATGGTGTAATTAAGTATAATTTCCAAGATGGCAAAACCCAAACCCATGAATTTGGAGAAGGGCGTTATGGTGGTGAAACTGTATTTGCACCTCGTTTAAATACAACCACAAATGCAACCACAGAAGATGATGGTTGGTTAGTTACTTTTGTTTATGATGAAAATTCACAAACTTCTGAATTAGTAGTTATCAATGCTCAAGATATCACCGGTGAACCAGTTGCAAGAGTAATTATTCCCCAAAGAGTACCCTATGGTTTTCACGGTGCTTGGATATCCCAAGTACAATTAAATAGATAATTGGGCATGGGGCATTGTAAAATTAAATTAATCAACTCTTGCCAATTCCCCATTCCCAATTTTATGCCTAAAAAAACCAAGTCTGCATCACCAACACCCCCAACAACCACCACCCTAGCACTTTCTGACCTGCATATATATTTAGCATCTCTAGAAAAAGAACATCAATCCTTATTAAAACAGATTAAGAAAAAGCGCACGGAAATCAATAATTTTGTTGAAAAAATGCGTTCTCTAGCTACAGAAATATTTCAAAAAGCCAGTCCTTGTTTCCGAAAAATGTCAGATTTAGATCAAGAAATTCATGGGTTATTTCAGGAAATTCTGACTACTAGAAAATTTGGTAAACAAACTCAAAACAAAATAGAATCCCTGTACATGAATTTACAAATGTCAGGAATAATTAGCCCCAAAGCTGTGGGTGAAGATGAAGATACTGAACTAGATGAAATGTTTGAAAACCCAGAAACAGACAATCATCAACATCGTCAAAATCAATATTGGGATTCACAACAGGAAGTTGAATCAACCTCTGCTAGTAGAAGTGAAGATTCTCGAAAAATTAGACAGACATTTTTAAAACTAGCAGAAATCTTTCATCCAGACAAAGTACAAGATTCTGAAACACATAAATCTCATACAGAGATCATGAAAGAAATTAATAAAGCTTACCAAGAAGGAGATTTAGCCAGACTATTAGAAATCGAAAGACAACATCAGCTAGGGGAAAATATTGATAATAATAACGAAGATGATTTAAATCGCAGATGTAAAAATTTAGAACAGCAAAATGAAATTCTCAAAACTCAATATGAGAAATTAAAACAGGAACTAAGATTAGCTAAAAATACTCCTGAAGGAGCAATGGTTTCTGATGCTCGCAAAGCTGCTAAACACGGAATTGATGCCACAGGTGTAATGTTGCAGCAATTAGAATCTCAAATTGAAATTGTAGTTGATATTCGTGATTTTATTCAGAACTTTAGAGACAAGAAAATTACCATCAAAGAATTTCTAGAAGGTCCACCCAGTTTGCGTTCCCTCAGAGAAGAAATGATGGAAGAACTCTTAGAAGAAATGATGGCAGAATTTGGCGGAATAATTAATTTTTAAGGAGTCGTAGGGGCGAAGCATTCGGAAAATAACCTGTGATAAAAATTGATAATTTATCATCCGAATGCTTCGCCCTTACAGGAAAATAACCTGTGATAAAAATTGATAATTTATCATCCGAATGCTTCGCCCTTACAGGAAAATAACCTGTGATAAAAATTGATAATTTATCGTCCGAATGCTTCGCCCTTACAGGAAAATAACCTGTGATAAAAATTGATAATTTATCGTCCGAATGCTTCG